>CAYPTV010000074.1:0-10026 GCA_964413505.1 uncultured Bifidobacteriaceae bacterium
TTTGCGTCATTTGCGCGAACATTGCCCACCGCCACCGGATAAGTGGTCACGGTCACATCGTAGAACGCGGATGGCAGTTGGTTGCCATTATCATCCAGCAAGCTGACGATGACGCCTTCCTGCGTCGTGTCGGGGTAGTCACAAAAACCGTTGGCATCCACAGATCCGCTCAAGTTGGTGAACAAATTGCCTTGATCGTCATATACGGTCATTGTCCAAGTCCCGTTGGCGTTGACGGTTTGAGCATGGACATATAACGCGCCTCCGCAAACCGAAAGGTTGTCTGGAAAAGAAACGGCGTTCTGCACATTCACAAACTTTGTTCCTGCCGAAATATCTTCGGCGTCATCGTCGGGTTCCATTTCAAAACCCAGCCGGTATAAACCGTTTGACGTTGCCGTCGTATCCCATATGGCAAACCAGACGCCATTGCTTTGAGAAACCGACGTGTCAACTGCGGTGCCGTTGACAGTCAGCATTATCACGGAGTTTGTGTCGGCATTTGCACCGATGTTCAGGGGGATGGTCACCACCCCGGACAATGAGTCCGGCAGTTTTATTTGGGCGAAATCCAAGGGGTTGTCCGCAAGTAATGGATTTAGCCCAAACAATTTCTTCGCTGCTCCCGTCAACCCATCACCATCAAGATCAACATCATCATAAACCGTGCTGTAAGCATCGGGCGTGAAACCGTCCGTCATCGGATTGTGAGGATCGGTCTCGTTTGCATCCACAAAACCGTTCCCGTTGGCGTCCTCCATGTAATCGGGAACTCCGTCACCGTCGCTGTCGAGGGGAAGTTGAGGGTTATTCGTTGAGAGTTGAGAGTTTGCCGCCGCCACATAGTGCAGGCCGATATTGACCGTGTTGCCCCGGTCTTCCTTCGCCTGATTTGGATTCGTCGTGTATTGCGCGAACCCCGCGTCGCCCACGCTCCGGCTCCCGGCATGATAAAGCGCCGTCGTGTCCGGCAGATAATAGTTCCCAAACGGCCCGGCCTGATACGGCGGCGCAGCCGCCAGCACCTGCTCGTTCGCGCCATCGGTGAATCCGTCGCCCGTCGTTGTCGTTTGCAGTTGGCTGTTATCGCCGGCATAAACGAATTCCGAAGGCAGCAGCGGCCAGTAGCCGTTGTAGTCGAAATCCAGCGGCAGGCCGGGCGACTGGAAAAATTCCACCCGGTCAAACAGGTTGTCCGTCAGCGTCCAGTTCCCCGCCGAGGCCGGCACCGGCACGATGAACTGGAAGCCGCCCCGGAACAGGTTGTTGCGCGCCGCAAACGCCAGGTCCACGTTCACCGTGCCGTCATACCAGTCATAGGTCGGCTGCAGGTTGACCAGCATGTTCTCAAACGAGTTGTTCATCCACGTCAAAGCCCCTGAACCGTAAAATGCCGTGTGAGGGATGCCGTAAAAACCGCCGTTGTCCGGCTCGCCAAGGCTGATCTTGCCCCCGTGCAGTTCGCAGTCCTGCATCGTCCAGTTCACCGCGCTGTTGAGCGAGGCCAGATAATTGCCGTATTCGTTGGCACCGGCCCAGACATGATACCAGGCGTTCGCCGCGTAGAAATGGCAGAACCGGAAGTCCAGCACCGGCGCGATGTCAGTGGTGATGCCCCCAAAATCCGGCACGAATGAAGCGATGCAGGAAGAAGCAGCCTGTTCCTGAACCAGTTGAACGTCTGAAAAGATGACCGGCTTGTCCGGCATTCCGTGGCTGGTGAACACCGACCCTTGGTTCAGCCGGAATCCCCACCATGAATAAACTCCCGCACCCGGCAGATACTCGTTCCGCAGGCCAATCGCCGTGCCCGGCAGCACCGTCACCGTGCCTCCGTTCAAGACCAGCATCCCCACCGTGTAGTCCAGCGCGTCATAATAATATCCCAGGTCCGGCGCGCCGTTGGTGTAGCGCTGCGCCTGCGGGGCCAGCGTCATCGCCCCGGAATTCGTGGTGTCGGCGGGAATGACCACCGGCGGGCAGGTCGTCTTGTTTTTCAACTCGTTTTGCAGGCGCGGGCTGATGCCGGAAGTTCCCGCGTTGTGAAGCGGGCTGCCGGTCGTCAGATAATAATTGCCGGCGTCAGCCGATGCGAAATTTGTAGTGTCGGGATTGAAGGCAACATTGACGGTCGAGAGGCTTGACGCCTCCGGGGAATTTCCCCAAACGATGCTGTTCGTCAGGGCGATCAAGCTTGGCGTGGCATTCGCCAGGCAAAAAGCGCCCACGTCCGCCGTCACCTGCTCGCCCTGGATGGAAATGGAGTTGGTCGCCGCACCGACCGCCGCGCCGCAATCGGCAAACAAAACATTGTGCAGGCTGTCCGTCGAACTGCCCGCCACAAGGTTCACCACGCCGTAGTTGCACTGGACAAACTGGCAGTCCCACACATCCAGCCTTTGGGAGGCAACCGGCGTCGTCACCCCCCAGTCCGCATATTCAATCCGCAGGTTGCTGATGGAGTTGCTCTGGGCATAAGCCAGTTCGAGATACGGCACGCCGGTCGTGTAGGGTTGCGGCGGCCCGTCATCGGAACTGAACGGGTTCCCGCTGGCGGGATTTAAAAGCTGTTCTCCATACGAATCATCATCCACCGATGTCAGGATCGCCGGAAAATAGGGCGTGCTTCGGCAGTCCAATGCGCCCATCACCTGCAAACTGGAATTGAAATTCCAGTCGAACTTCAACACCGCCCCGCCCTCGATGGTGGTGCTGCCGAACAACTGGACAGCCGAACCGATGTAATAAGTGAAGCCGCTCTTGAAAGTGTAATCCTGCCGCGAACCCGTCACGGCCATCGCGGAAATATCGCCCGTTCCGGGTTCCGTCGTCAGTTGCGCAGCCGGGGTGACAACTGAATTTGTCCCGTCGGAAATGATACAGGCGTAATAACCCGCGTCGCCGTCCTGCACGTTGTTGATGGTGTAGCTGCTGTTTGTCGCGCCCGGAATGGCGACGCCGTTGAATGTCCATTGAAACGTCAGGTTCGTGTTGCCGCCCGTATCCACGCTGAACGTCACCGTGTCGCCGTCATAAACATCCTGGCTCAAGGGCGGCGTGGTGATGTAAAAGGAATATGCGGCGGACGTGCGCGCCCGCACAAACAGGATCGGGCGGTTGTTTTTTTGCAGTTGCACCGTCTCGGCATTATCCACCACCCCCGTCACCGTGAGTTCTGTCGCCCACGAGTGCGCCGTAAGATCGGATTCCGTCGCCACGTCATAACTCTGCCCCTCAATCGTGTTGTGAAGGACAACCGTGAAACAGCCGGGCGTGGCAAGGCTGTTCCCGGGAACTTCAAGCCAGAGGCCGTTGGTGCTGACGGCTGAACTGCCCGTCAGCGTTTGATTCGTCAATCCCTCCGCCTGCGCCTGCGCCTGCTGCATTGCGGTCAAGGCCGGGTAGTCAACGCCCCGGTCGTCTATGAGATAAACATTGTTTGTGCTGACGGCATAAACCGGCAGACCGGGATAGGGATCAAAGGGCAGCGGCGCGGAATCGGATTTCAACGTCCAATATGTGCCGGGCGGGCTGTCGTTCTGTGTCGAGACCTCCGGCACGCTCAACGCCGGCTCCGGCGTGGCAAAGATGCCGTAAATGGTTTGAAGCGCGACGGGGTTGTTTGTGAAGAACCGGGGAATGTCGTTTCGGATCGGAAGGCTTTCGGCATCTGTCTGTGAGTATAGATTGAGAGTATGCGTGAAAATGAAAATCACGCCCAAGGAGACCATCGCCAATTTTTTCATGCTGTTTCTTTCTCGCGGAACCCCGAAACGGAAAGGCGCGGACTTGACACGCCCCAGCTAGAGGCACCGCTAAGCGCCTTCACAAGAAGCACACCAAGCCGCGCCCGGTTGGCGCGTGCCTGACATGGCCTTGTGGTGAAAATTAGCGGTTTTCTAGCTGGCCCCGTTGCAAAGCAACGCAAATTGGTTTGTGTTTAAGATTTATTACATTCGTTTGAAACTTTCCGATTGACGGTTTTGGTTCTACGCCTTTTGCCAAACATTGCAAGAATTATTTTCGTAAAGTGGAGGCGGCGGTCGCACGCGTCAGCCGAGCCGTTTGCGAAATTCCGCGCACGCCCTGGCCGCGTCCGGCGCGTTGAGTATGGCCGAGACGACACAGATGCGTTTCGCGCCCGCCGCCAGAACGTCGCCGAGATTTTCCAAATTGATGCCGCCGATGGCGAACCACGGGCCGATCACGTTCGCCGCCGCCCAGCGGACGTATTCCAGCGTCACGGGTTTCGCGCCCGGCTTGGTGCCCGTCGCAAACACCGGTCCGATGGCGATGTAATCCGGCCCGGCGTCCAAAGCGCGTTGAGCTTGGTCGGGCGAATGTGTCGAGAGACCGATTAGCAGCGATGAATTGGCCGAAGTGATCTGGGAAATCTTGGTGTGGCCGGTGTCAAAGAAATCTTCCTGCCCGAGATGGCAAATGTCCGCGCCGATGTCGCGCGCGATTTCCAGATGATCGTTGATGACCAGGCCGACGTTCGCCTGTCTGGTGACCGGCAGAATCTTTTCCGCCATGCGCCGGATTTCCTCTGGCGGCAAATTTTTCGCTCGTAGCTGGATCAAATCGCTGCCGCCGTCGCAGAGCTGTTGCGCCACGAGTTCCGGCGCGCGGCCATGCAGATAGGCCGTGTCCACGAAGGTGTAAAGTTTGCAGTCCGATAGCGGTTTCATCGGGTCCGGTCGAACATCATGTCCCAAATCGCCTGCGACCGAAAGATGAAATTGCCGGGGCGCGTCCGTAACAGCGGCGAGAACATCAACCCTTGCAGCCAGCCTGCCCAGCGCAGACGCCGGGAAAAATTCTCGTCGCACGCCTGCGCGATTCTTTGCCGCGCCTGCGCCCACGAAATGTCGCCATGACTGAAGTCGGCGAGCGGCCCGCTTGCGAGCCGCGCTGACTCGAAGGCCAGCGACATCCCGTTGCCCGTGACCGGCGGGATCATCGTGAGCGCGTCGCCGATGCAGCACCCGGACTTGTCCGTCGCGCGTTGCGGCTTCAATGACAGACCGGCAATAGAACAAAATGAATTGTCGTCGAACTCCGCCCGCGCGAGCCGTTCGTTCAAAACGCTTCCCGCATTTCCGCGCAGCAGGTTGAACCCGTTCTGTTGCGGCGCATCGGAACTTTTCCGGCGGAACAAGCCGCACACGTTCACCTCGCCGCCAGCCAGTTTGCAGATGCCGACGTAACCATCCTTGAAAACGTGCATCTCCAGGTCGGCGGCGGGCGAGACATTCCGCGCATGGGCTTTCAAGCCGAACCAGCGCCAGCCATTTTCCGTCGCCTGCACCTGCCGCCCGTTCGCCCGGACGATTCCTTCGGAAAAATCACTCTGCCAGCGCGTGCCAGTCCGCAATTCCCCGCCGCATTTCTGAAATTCATCCGCAAGCAGCTTGTCCATGGCGAAGCGCGAAAGGCACAGCGCGGGCGACGGCAATTCTCGCACCGCCGAACTGGAATTGCCGGAAAAGAAAACAGCGGAACGTGCCTCGATTGCGCCCGCTTCCAGAAATTTCTGTTTCAAGCCCATTGCGTCAAGCACTTCCAATCCGCGTCCGCTCACAAATTCCCCGCAGACACGGTGACGCGGATAATTTCCGGCCTCAAAGATCGTCACGGGAATCTCCCTTTTCCGCAGCGCGATTCCCAGCGTCAATCCGGCCAGCCCGCCGCCGACGATCTGAATGGGTTTGGGCGCGGCCATTTACTCGGCTTTCCTTGCGACGAACAAATGGCTGAACAAACCCGCGCGGCGCTCGGCCAGCCACCAGCCGGTCTTGTCCGGCCACAGCGCCGAAATCTCCTTGCGCACAAATCCAGCCGCGATGCTCGCCTCGGCGTCGTGCCGCGTGATTTTACCGCAGCCGATGAGCCGGAGACTTTGCGCGCAGGGGAACGGAAAATGAAACCGGTGCGGCTCGACGGCGATGAACAATTTCGCGCGGGCTGCGATGGTCCGAAACAATTCGCGCAATTCATCGTCCTCAAAATGGTGGAGGAACAGGTTTGCCACGACCACTTCCGTCTCCATTTGCGGCCAGTCAAAGACATCCGCCACCACCGCTTCCGCGCGCCAGCCGCATTTGGAAAACTCCGCGAGCGTTTCGGCGGGAACATTCTTCTGAAGATCCAGCAACGTCGCGTTGAGTCCCCGCAAACGCGACGCCTGCGCAACTTGCAGCAGAAAATTCCCGTCGCCCGCGCCGAGGTCGGTAATTTGCCTTGGAGCAACGGCCAAATTTTCCGCCAGCACCCGCGCCATGGTCTTGTGGTTTTGCATCCACGCATTGATCCGGCGCAAATCGCGGCGCGAACGCAGAGCGACCGGGTCGTCCGGCGGCAGCGTGTCCAGAGTTTCGGGTTTGACGATGCGTTTCATTTCGAGGTTGAGGATGAGGTCGAGGACGAGGAGGAGAAGGATTTATTTCACTTCCAAAAATGCGCCGTGGCAGCTGAAGCCCGCGCCGAACGCGGACATCCACCACAACCCGTCCGGCACGGAATCGTTCAGCGCCGCCTGCAATACAAAATAAACCGTCGGGCTGCTGATATTCCCAAACTCGCGCAGCACGGCGGCGCTGTGCCGCACGTCCGCCTCGCTCAATTGCAAATTATCCCGCAGCGACAAAATCACGTCACGCCCGCCCGTGTGCATGATCCAGCCCGTGACCTCCTCGCGCCTGATGTTTGCCGCCGCAAGCGAATCCGTGAACAGTTTGCCCGCGATGGCCCCGGCCACCTGCGGCACCTGCGGCGACAGGATGTTCCGCAACATCCCGTTCCTGTGGCTGAAGCGCAGCGTGTCGCGCTCCGAGGCGACCAGTTGCGACGCCGCGAACTTCCATTCCACCCTGCGCCGCTTTTTGGGCGGCGGCACGTTCGAGAGCACCGCCGCGCCCGCGCCGTCGCCAAACAGGCACGCGCTGATCAACACCCCCGGATCATCGTCCATGAAAAACGCCGCGCTGCAAACCTCCACGCACACGGACAAAACCTTTTTGGCGCGACCGGCGGACAGGATGGATTCCGCCGCCCGCAAGTTCGGCAGCGCCGCACCGCAACCCTGGCCCACCAGGTCCAGCCCGAAGACATCCGGGCGCAAACCGAGCTGTTCGCCCACGTAGCTCGTGAGGCCGGGACACAGGTAGCCCGTGCAGGTGCTGATGAGCACCGCGTCCATTTCAGCCGCCGCACAACCCGCATCCTCCAGCGCGCGCCGCGCCGCCAGGGTGGCGAGGGCGGGGGCATGACGCGTGAACCGCGCCTGCAACGCGTCCGGCGTGGTCTCAAAAACCTCCGTGAGCGGTTCTAGGGCCAGATGCCGCGCGTCAATGCCGTTGTCCCCGCAGAGCACTTTTTTCAGGATGGCGCGCGAACGCGCCTTGAGCAGGGGAAACAGCGCGGCATTCCGCAGCGCATCCCAACTCTCGCGCTGTGAAAAACGCTGCGTGGGGACGGCGGTGCCAAGCCCGGCAAAATACATGAGCGACATTAGCCCAACCCGCACCCTCCCGCCACTCAATTGAAATCAACCTCCGTATGCCGCCTCCTCCATCCCCAACTTCCAACTTCCAACTTCCAACTCCTTGGTGCCTTGATGGTTGAAAGCCTGCCATTATTCTTTATATCAAAGCACAGTTGCCGTTCGGCGGTCAGGAAACAACCGTAAAATTGAGCGATGAGCGGCCTCCACAAATCCCTGCTGGTTGGGACAGAAATTTTAATTCCCAAGCACTTGAAATTGTAGATGAAAATACGAATCCTGTTTTCCAGATTCGATATGACAGCCCTACTCAAATCGAGGTATATGGGATTTTTGTTAACGACTATCCATTGACTGACTTTTAACGGATTGCAGCGGGACAAATTGGCTCAATTTTCCAGAAAAATGGACCCGCCGTCCACAAAAGCGGACTCGCCGTCGCCAAAGGCGAACCCGCTTTTTCAAAAAGCGAACCCGCCGTCGTGAAAGGCCGACCCGCCTTTACAAAAAGCCGACCCGCTTTCGCCGTAGGCGGACTCGCCGTCGCCAACTCTGGGCTCGCCTACGCCAAAGGCGGACTCGCCTTTGCAAAAAGCGAACCCGCCGTCGCCGTAGGCGGACCCGCTTTTTCAAAAAGCGACCTCGCCGTTGCGAAAGGCGGACCCGCTTTTCCCGAAGGCGAACCCGCCTTTACAAAAAGCGGACCCGCCTTTTGAAAAAGCGGGTCCAGTGTAGATTCAGGCTGAACAACTTATGAAAAAACGCCTTATTTTGTGTCGGTGGCCGGCGGTTTTTCATCGGTGACCGGTGGAACGGGCGCCGGAGTGTTGTGGGAGGTGGTGGCGTTGAGGTGTTTTCGGTAGTTCAACGCCTGTTTGCCCAGTGGGGTGCTTTTGCCCAAGGCACCTGCCACGGCGTCCACCGAGCTGCTGAAACTGGCGTAATTGGCCGCCGCGCTGTTGGCGAAAGCCTGTTGCGCAGTGGTCAGGTCGGTTTTCACCCCGTCGCGGATGTCTTTTTTGCCGGCCAGGTCGTCACGGATAACGGTGAGGCTGGCGGTGACTATGGTTGGATCCAGGCCCTTGCCTGTGAGTGTGGTCGCGTTTTTTCCGACGAATGTGATCAATCCATCCAACGCGCCATGTAACTGATCGGGATCAATGTAGCTCATAGTTTTTTAATATTATGAATTTATTATTTCCGACTTTTGATATTTTATTACCGACGCTCAATTTTAACCGCCGGACGATTTGGAGCTTCCCAAAAATTGGCTTTTATTTAGCATTTCTTGCCCGTTGTTTTTGACGCTTTTTCGGGACGCTATGAAGGGAGCGCACGTGTCTCGCGGGCAAGTTCGGGCGTCGCGCCCGAACCATCGTTGGACAAATTGGTTTGTTGATGGTTTTCGGCGAGACGCCGAAAACGGCAACCGGGACGGTCGCGCTCCCCGTCGCAGAGCGACGTGGTGACAATAGCCCGGCATTTCAATGCCGGGTTCAATCCACAAAGATTGCCAGTCCCGGAGGGACGACCGGAATGTTCAAAATGATGACGCCGGAAATCATGTGCCATCCATTCAGCCGTCCCTGCGGGACTCGTGCCGGTGACGGCAGATACCCGGCGTTGAAACGCCGGGCTATTGCCGGGTTGTCTCTTTGGGACGGTAAACAATTTGATTGTTTGGCACTCGCTGACGTTTGGTTTGTTCTTGCCAAACTTTTTTGGCAGGCGCAGAGTCCAAATTGTGAACGGGAAAAATCTTACTCTGGTCTTCGCGATTGCGCTCGTCTTGCAGTTCGGGATGCTTGCCGTTTCCGCTCAGACCCGCGAATACCAGTTTACCGGCTCGGAGAGGACTATCATTCTGAACCCCGGCACATATGACATCACCGCCTACGGCGCTCAAGGCGGCTTTTACTATTACTACGACATATCCGGCACAGGCAGTCTAGGAGCTAAAGTCGAAGCTCAATTTTACTTCTCGAATACGGTGACACTTACCTTTCTAGTCGGCGGTGCTGGTGCTGGTGCATATGGTGCCGGTGGAGGTGGCGGCGGTGGCAGCTTCGTTGTCAATGACAGCACGCCACTGCTTATTGCAGGCGGTGGTGGTGGCGGAATATGGAGCAATATCGGTGGCGAAGGCATGAACACAACCAGCGGCAGTAGCGGCTACGGCGGTGGTGTCCCCGGCGTCGGAGGCTATGGCGGCAGCGGCGCTTTTGGTGGTGGCGGCGGCGGTGGTGGCTTTTACAGCAGCGGTGGTGGTGGCACTTTCGGTGGTGGTGGTGGGGATAGCTTCTACGATGGTGGCAGCGGTGGTGGAGGTGGCGGCTACAGCACCTTCGACGGTGACGGCTTCGGTGGTGATGGCGGTTTTGGCGGTGGCGGTGGTGGGGAAGGCGGTTATAACCCAGGTGGTGGTGGTGGCGGCGGCTACAGCGGTGGCGGCGGTGGTCGAGGTTTCGGTGGTGGCGGCGGCGGCGGCACCTACATTGATGAATCTGCAATAGTGGAAATCC
>CAYPTV010000075.1:0-9791 GCA_964413505.1 uncultured Bifidobacteriaceae bacterium
GTTTCAAATCATCACTGAACCAGGTTCACTTGAAGATTCACCATGCCGTGGGAGCGCTGTGCTATCTAACAGACAGGGCAACAATGGCAGTTTTCCCACGAAATGCAAGGATTTTCTGCGACAAACCACAACGCCCATTTTATTTCCGCACCGCGCCCGCCGCCGCGATAAATTTCCTCACCAGTTCCGAATCATTCTCCTTAAGCCATAACGCGCCCGCCGGAATCGGTGGCAACGCCGGCTTCAGCGGGATCAGTTTCACCCGCGTCCCGACGATGCACGCGAGACTGCTCGGCACCAGCGCAATCCCTCGCCCGGCTTCGACTGCGGCGATGATGCTCGTGCCGCCTTCATGCTCCTCGGCAAAGTTCGGCTTGAGGCCGGCGGCGGCAAACAGCTTTTTCACCTCGATTTGATATTCAGGATAATCCTTCCGGTTCAGTCCGATCAACGGTTCGTGTGCCGATTGCTTGAGGGTGATGGCTTTCAACTTCGCCAGCGGATGGCTGGGCGCAACGGCCACCACCATCGCATATCGGGCAATTTCTTTGAATGACAGTCCGCGCAACATTTTCGCCGGCGGACGCACGGTGAGGGCGACTTGTAATTTTTTGTTGCCGAGTTGCGCCAGTATTTCTTCAGAAGATAAATCGTGCAGCGTCACCCGCACATGCGGGAACTCGCTTTGAAACGTGCGCAGCATCGGCGGCAATATTTGCACCGTGAGCGACGGTGCATAGCCGACGTGAATTTCGCCGTTCGTTCCGCCGGAAACGGCGCGGGCTTTTTTCACCGCATCGTCGGCGTGCTGCAAAACAGATGTTGCTTCGGCCAAAAATACTTTTCCTGCGGCGGTCAGCTTGAGCGATTTCGCGCTGCGCTCAAAAAGTTGGAAACCAATTTCGTCTTCGAGGTCTTGGATTTGGCGGCTGATGCCCGGCTGCGAGACGTGCAATTTCAGCGCGGCGCGGGAAACATTTTCCCCCTCGGCGACGGCGACGAAATAGCGGAGATGGCGAAGTTCCATTTTTGGAAGCATAACTTAAATCTATGCTCAGGCAAGAAACATGATATTTCCGAAAAATTAAAATCGCAGGCATAGTCTTGCATATGAAAATTATTAGACGATCAAACGAACGGGGCCACGCCGAACACGGCTGGCTGGACAGCTATCACACCTTCAGCTTCGCGGATTATTTCGATCCGCAATGGATGGGCTACCGGAGCCTGCGCGTCATCAACGACGACCTCGTGATGCCGGGCATGGGTTTCGGCACGCATCCGCATCGCGACATGGAAATCATCAGCTACGTTTTGAGCGGAGCCATCGAACACAAGGATTCGATGGGCAACGGTCGCGTCATCCGCGCGGGCGAATTCCAATATATGGCCGCCGGCACCGGCGTCCAGCACAGCGAGTTCAATCCGTCCAAGACCGAGCCGCTGCGCCTGCTGCAAATCTGGATTCAGCCCGACGCGAAAGGCGTGAAGCCGCGCTACGCGGAGAAAAATTATTCCACAGCGCCGACAGGGAATTTCACTCTCGTCGCCAGCAAGAGCGGACGCGACGGTTCCATCGCGATTCATCAGGACGCGGAGTTGTCGTTCGCGAAACTGGACGACGGGCAGGCGGTGGAATATCCGCTCGCGGCAAAGCGGCACGCGTGGGTTCACGTGGCCGAGGGCGAAGTGTCCGTGAACGGCACGAAGCTCACCGGCGGTGACGCCATCGGCGTGAGCGAGGAAAATGTGCTTAAGATATCGGCGACCAAGCCGTCGCAAGTATTGCTGTTTGATCTGAACTGAAACAATAAACCAACAAAACAACCGGGTCGGGCGATACGGTTTTCACCTTATTGCCAAACCCAAAACCTAAACTGATAAACTAATAAAATTATGAGTGCCATTAATTCAACCCAACTGCTAGCACAACTGAACTGGCGTTACGCGACCAAACAGTTTGATCCCAACCGCAAAATCAGCGCCCCGGATTGGGCCGCGCTGGAGGAAGCGCTGTTGCTGACGGCTTCAAGCGGCGGCCTGCAACCGTGGAAATTCATCGTGGTCACGGATGCCGCCGTGCGCGCGAAACTGCGGCCGGCGTCCTACGGCCAGGCACAGATCACCGACGCGTCACATCTGGTCGTGTTCGCGTCAAAAAATAATTTTAGCGAAGCCGACGTGGACGCGCACATCAAGCACATTGCGGAAGTGCAGGGCGCACCCATCGAAGCCCTGGCCCCGTTGCGCGGAATGCTGGTCGGCGGCATCGTCAAGGCGCAGGATGAACCAGCCCGCAACGCATGGGCGCGCAACCAGGCTTACATCGCCCTCGGCAATCTTTTGACCAGCGCCGCGTTGCTCGGAATTGATGCCTGCCCGATGGAAGGATTTGACCGCGCGCAATACGATGAAATTCTTGGCCTGAAGGCGAAAGGCTTCGCCGCAGCAGTCATTGCCACGCTGGGTTATCGTTCACCCGCCGACACATACGCCGCCGCACCCAAGGTGCGCATTTCCAAGGAACAAGTTTTCATCACCGTCTGAATCAAAAGCCAACCGAAACCAAAAACCAAAAAATGAAAATCGCCACCATCATCGCCCGCACATTGCTGGGACTCGTCTTCGCAGTGTTCGGGTCCAACGCGTTCCTGCACTTCATCCCCATGCCGCCCGCCGGACGGCTTTGCGGGTGATTACATGAAGGCGCTGTTCATGAGCCATTATTTTTACGTCGTGGCCGTCACGCAGGTCGCCGGCGGATTGATCGTGTTGAGCGGACTCTTCACCGCGCTCGGCCTCACGCTGCTCGCGCCGGTGATTGTAAACATCCTGTGCTACCACATTTTTCTCAATCACGTCGGCTGGCAGCTTGCGTCCGTCGTCGCGGCGCTGGAATTGTTCCTGCTCTGGAGGAACCACGCTGCGTTCGCGGGCTTGCTGAAAGCCTGATGCGTTTTGCTGGAGGCTCCGTGAAATCATCCGTTGATTTTCGGAGCCTCTTTCAACAGTCCGTCCAAATTCAGCGCGCGCGTGAACATCGCGATTTCACCGCCTGTCGTGCGCGGCCATTTTTCCGGCGGACGATCCCAATAAAGCTCCACGCCGTTCCCGTCCGGGTCGCGCAGATAAAGCGCCTCGCTCACGCCGTGATCCGAAGCGCCGTCGAGTTCCACGCCCGCCGCAATCAATCGCCGCAACGCATCCGCCAGCAGCGCGCGCGTCGGATACAAAATCGCCAGGTGATAAAGCCCCGTGCTGCGCGGCGGCGGCGGAGAACCGCCCGCGCTTTCCCAGGTGTTCAATCCGATGTGATGATGATAACCGCCCGCCGAAATAAATGCTGCCTGCGTGCCAAACTTCTGCTGCAATTCAAAGCCCAGCACGCCGCAGTAAAACTTCAGCGCGCGTTCGAGGTCGGCAACTTTCAAGTGGACGTGGCCGATGCGGACGCCGGAATCAATTGGTTTTATCTTTTGCGACATGATTATTTGTTAACGGTTTTGCTATCATTACGCCATGCAAAAGTTGCCGCGCACATTTTACGACCGTGACACGATTGCCGTCGCGAGGGAATTGCTCGGAAAATTTCTCGTCCACAAATCGCGCGGCATCCGGCGTGTCGGAAGAATTGTCGAGACCGAGGCGTATCTCGGCCCGCACGACCTTGCGGCACATTCGGCGCGCGGATTGACGCCGCGCAACCGGGTCATGTTCGGCCCGCCGGGCTTTGCCTACGTTTATTTCATTTACGGAATGTATTTCTGCATGAACGTCGTGACCGAGCGTGAGGGCCACGCCTCGGCGGTTTTGCTGCGCGCGGTTGAGCCGGTGAAAAATCTCGAAGGCCGGACGTGCGGGCCGGGATTGCTCTGCCGCGCGATGCAAATTGACCGGAAACTCAACGGCCACGATTTGTTGAGCGACAATTTTTTCATCGCCGAGCCGGACGAAGCGGAAACAATTTCAATCGTGAAACGCCCGCGCATCGGCGTGGATTACGCGAAGCATTGGGCGCGGCGGCATTTGCGGTTTTACATCAAAGGCAATCTGTTCGTGTCGAGGAAATGATTGGGGAAGCTTGCCTATCACCTCGCAAAGACGTGGCACGTCAAAAACTGACAATGCTGAAACAGCGAGGCTGGCATCGAAACTGCTAATCTATAATTGCGGCTCGGCAAAAATTAATTATGAGGAAATATCACAAATTATGAGAAAACCGAAATTAACCACTGGGAGAAAACTGCGTGGAGCATGGTCAATCCCAGCCAAACGCGCCTATTTTCATCAAGACGGAACATTTTATGAAGTTCCAATTAGGTTTTCAGCCGCGCTTTGCGACGTGAATGGTTTCGTTTTATTTGATAGCCTTGAAAAACTAGAAAGCACAGAAGGGGTGTCAGTGGCATCAAAAGTAAATATTCCAAATGGGATTTTTCGTATCGAAGGCTATCAAAAATCAAACCTTCCGATTCCAAATTAAGGACCTTACACAATACCCAACCGCCAGCAATAATCCGGTAGGACATAAAAGTGCAATCTAGCGCAACATAACCCAGCAATGACACAATTCTCCTAAAAGCATTTGCATTCGCAAGAGCTAAAATATTTTGGCAGCGTCCTGATTACGGAGCGCGGCATTTATGCCGCTTCACCGTTCAAGGCAAACTGGGCGTTGAAGCGGGTTAGCAGGCCATTGTTGCGGTGTCTGTGTGTCTCACAAATTCTTCATTTCACCGGAGATTCCTCATCCGCATTTACGGTTCGTAGCGGAACCAGTCGAAGTCGGCTGTTCCCGGCGGCTGGTTGGTTGCGGCTGCGGTGTTGAAGCTGAAGAGTCCGGGGCGCGCGCCTTTCCACCAACTGAATTGCAATTTCACCGGGGTGCCGAACGAAATGAATTGTCTGCCATCAAGGCTGTAGCTGAAGGTGACGATGCCGTTGGTGATGCTGGCGCGCAACTGGACATCCTGCGCGGCGATGGCCGGGCCGGATGTCTCGTTGGTTGCGGCATAAAACGCGATTTGTTGTTTGCCGCCGGAGTGCATGACGCCAATCCATGCCGATGGATTTCCGAACAGGCACAAGCCGGCGCGTTGACCGTCGGCCATGTTGCGCGTGTCCAGCGTGGTGGTGACGGCGGAGGCGGGGTCGGACAGCATTTGCGTGAGCGTGTTGCGCGCGTGAAGCAGGGAATCAGCGGGCGTCGCGGTCAATCGCAAATGGCCGGGCCGGGCGGTGAGCGACCATTTTGAATTGTCGGGGTTGTGGTTCCATTGCCATTGCAGGCCGAGCGTGGGCGAATTGAATGTGTCGGAGGTTTGCGGAATATCAATGGACGCATTGGAGCCGGTGTCGGGCTTGGTCCACGTCAGGACGGGTTGCCCGTTGGTGGCGTCGTCGGGTGCCTGACCGATCACCGGCCAGTTGTCCACCCATTTGACCGGTTCCAGCCAGAAGACCCGGCCGTAAGCGCCGTGTTCCTGAAAGTGAATGAACCACGATTGTCCGCTGGCGGTTTCCACGTAAGCGCCCTGATGCGGGCCGTTGATGGCGGTATCGCCTTGTGCCAGGACTTTCCGGTGTTCGTATGGGCCGTAGATGTTTGTCGAGCGCAAGACTTCCTGCCAGCCGTGCGCCACTCCGCCGGCAGGCGCGAAGATGTAATAATAGCCGCGCATCTTGTAAAGTTTCGGGCCTTCCAACGTGGGCATCGTGTCGTGGTCTTTCACGATGGTTGTGCCGTCATCCAGCAAATGCATGCCGTCCGCGCTCATTTTATTCAGGATCAACGGCCCGGCGCCGAGCACGGAATGGATGAGATACGCATTGCCGTCGTCGTCCCAAAACGGGCAGGGGTCTTCCCATCCGGCGATTTTTTTGACCTGGACCGGCGCGCTCCACGGGCCGGCGGCGGATCTGGCGGTGCTCATGAAAATGCCTTCCTGCGGCGTGGGAAAATAAACCCAAAACCGTCCGTCGTGATGACGGATGGCCGGCGCCCAGCATCCTTTGCCGTAACGGTCGCCGCCGGCCAGGTCGTAGGCGGGATCGAAATCAAAATGGTCATAGACATGGCCGATGATGCGCCAGTTCACGAGGTCTTTGGACGCGAGCACGGGAATTCCCGGCATGAAATGAAAGCTGGATGAAACCATGTAAAATTCCGTGCCGACGCGGATGACATCGGGGTCGGAATAATCGGCGAACAACACGGGGTTTTTGTAAAGGCCGTTGCCGAGGTCGGATTGCCAGGCGAAAAGAACCGGCGAGATCACCATCCAGCAAAGCACCATCGAGGCGGCGAAAGAGAGCCGTGTCCGGCTAAATGAGATTCGCAAAGAGTTCATTTTTGGTGAAGCCACATTTCACCGCAAAATCATTCCATTGGCAATGGCACGTTGATCCGTAAAACCGGTTTTGCCTTGCCCGCCGGGTTGCGTGAAGTAAATTTTTATGATGAAGCCTCTTTTGATGTTCGCGTTCAGCCTCGTCATTTTTTCAGCCCGCGCTCAAACATCCGCGACCTTTCAACTCGCGCCGCCGGAGGAAGACACAAATCGGCCTCCCGGTCTCACGCAAGATCCGGCGCGGACCAATTCATGGTTCGACGCCCAGGGCAGAAATTACAAGCGGTCGGCCGTGGGAAGCTGGACTTCCTACGACGAATCCAAGGCCAGCCCCTATCCGTTGCCGGATCCGCTGCTGCTCAAGAACGGCCAGGCGGTTGCGGATGCCGGCACCTGGTGGAATGTGCGCCGCCCGGAAATCCTGGAAGATTTTCGCGCCGAGATTTACGGACGCATCCCCGAAAACACGCCGAAGGTGACATGGGAAGTGACCGCGACCGACACCAACGCCGCCGGCGGACTTGCCATCAAGAAAACCGTTGTCGGCCACATTGACAATTCACGCTATCCCGCCGCCAGTCCGGGCATCCACATAACCATGTTCACCCCGGCCAACGCCAAAGGTCCGGTGCCGATGATCGTGGTCGTCATCTCAGGTCCGGGCGGTTACGGCGCGCCGCGCGCGGTTACGAACGCAACTGCGCCGCCCCCGGAGGAGCCGCCGCCAGGCAGTCCATTGTATCAGCTTCTGGCCATCGGCTGGGGATATGGCACGATGGAAGTCGGCCCGATACAAAACGATTACAGCGGCGGCCTGACCTCCGGCATCATCGGCCTGATGTCCCAAGGCCGGCCGAGAAAGCCGGACGACTGGGGCGCTCTCTCCGCGTGGGCTTGGGGATTGAGCCGCGCGATGGATTATTTTGAAACGGACAAATCCGTTGATGCAAAACAAATGGGTGTCGAGGGACATTCCCGTTATGGCAAGGCGGCGCTGCTGGCCGCCGCGCTGGATCCGCGCTGGGCGATTGTTTTTCCAAGCTGCTCCGGCGAGCTTGGCGCAAAACCTTCCCGCCGCAATTTTGGCGAGACGGTGGACAACGTCGCCTCCTCGCACTGGGCCGCCCCCAATTTCCGCAAATACGCCGGGCATTGGAACGACCTGCCGGTGGACTCGGATGAATTGATCGCGCTGGTCGCGCCGCGCCCGATCTTCCTCAACGGCGGCACCGGCGACCCATTGGCCGATCCGCACGGCGCGTTTCTGGCCGCCGTCGCCGCCGGGCCGGTGTATCGCCTGCTGGGCAAAAAAGATTTGGGCTCCACGCAAATGCCCGCGCCCGACACGGCGTTGACCTCCGGTGAAATTGCCTTTCGCTATCATGCCGGCGGCCACAGCGATCTTCCAGACTGGCCGGCCTTTTTGCAATTCGCGCAGCGATATTTCAAGGCGGCGGGCGGCACGTCAGGCGGTGATCCACACTTCTGATCAATTGAACCCGGCGTGAAGAAGATGATTGCCCCGCAACCTCGCGCTTCAAACCCGTTCAACCGGACGCCGCCACTGAATCTTTCAACTGGACGTCCACCGTAAGGATGTGCTGGTTTATCCACCAGACCAGGCTCTCGTGCAGTCGCTCCAGCATCGCCTTCGGCCTGGGTGAGGATTCGTATTCCGCCTTGCAAAATTTCAGGATGTTCAGAAACAGTGCGTGATCCTCCTTGTTTTTGCCGTAGGCGGGGCATCGGAAACGCGCCATGCAGGTCTCCTCGCCCTTGAAATGTTGCACCGCATAATCCTCCAGAAATTTCAGCAGATAATCCGATTGCGACCGCTCTATCTCGTCGCTTTCAACAAGTTTTCCAAGCCGGTTGATGTGGTCGAACAGGACCTTGTGCTGCGTGTCAATCGCAGCCACCCCGGTTTCATAATCTGGTTTCCATTCAAGCATAAGGTTAAAACATCCCCCGACAGCCGGAACATTGCCCAAAGCTGGGAAAAAGCAAAGGCAAATTTATCGGGATTATGCACTTCACAAACAGGGCATTTGTTTTATCCGCAGATGACGCGGATTACGCGGATAAAAATCAAGAAAATCTGCGTTCATCTGTGAAATCTGCGGATTCAAAGCACAAAAGTTTGTCATCTGCATAATTCCTAAATTTATGCAATACGACATGGATGTGAGCTTGCAGGAACCCCCATCTTCCAGCTCCCATCTTCCATCTTCCAAAATGTCTTGATCTGATCCGCACTTCCGATCAATTGAACCGGGCGTGAAGAAGAAGATTGCCCTGTGCAACTCCTTCCAAATCACGGTGTTCATTATCCCATAGCCAATTCAAAACCCACTGCCGCCATGAAAACATATTCCCTGATGCTCGCAGCACTGATCGTCGCCATCGCCTGCCAATCGCAACCCCTGACGCTGCAAACGCCGCCGCCCGGCACCGCACCCGCCAAGGACCCCGTCAACTATCTCATCCGCGTGGAGTGGACGGAGCCGAAGGGCGACCCGAAATCACTGGAAGTGCTGACCACCGAGGGCAATTTCGAACTCGACACCCTCCAGAAGGCCACCGTCAAGATCAACAACAGCGACATTCCCACCACGCTCAAGTTCAACGGCACAATCAAAGAGATTAACGAGAACAAGGGCAGGCTCCAATTTTACCTCGGCCGCACCGTGCCTTATGTGACCAGCACCTTCGGCAGCGGGCCGGGCGCCAATGCCTCCTACTCGCAAATGAGCGTCGGCATTGAATCCACCTTCATCGTCACCTACGGCAAACCCGTCGTCGTCCAGTCCGACGAGAACGGCGACATATCCGTGATCGTCAAGCGCATCGAAAACTGATTCCGGCGCGGCCAAGCCACCCGGTCTTGGATTGGTTTGTGCATTTATCGTTGCTGATTTGATTGAACCTTTTTCCTGCCAAGTGCGTCCAACACCCTGTATGAAAAAACTATTCCCATATAAATACGCCCTGCTGCTTCTGGCCGGCGCGATGCTGGCTGGCGGTTGTGTGATCCGCGAACGAACAGTGTATTATCGGCAGGGACCGCCTCCGGTCACGGAAGTCACCGTCACCGAAGCGCCACCCGCGCCGATTGTCGAAACAGTCACCGTCTCGCCCGGACCGGATTTCATCTGGATTGGCGGGGTGTGGGCATGGCATGGACGCTGGGTCTGGGAAGCCGGACATTGGGGACGCCCGCCGCATCCGGGCGCGGTCTGGGTGGCGCACCGATATGAATATCGCAACGGCGTCCACGTCTTCATCCGTGGCGGCTGGAGATGATAAGATTCTGACACATCAAGCGCCTGTTTCGTCACGGAAACAGGTGCTTGAATTTTTTAGCGGATGCCAAACGGCAAGGACTGCGAGACAACGCACGTCGTTTGGTGTGAGGCGGAAATCTTTCGGGTAAAATAAACG
>CAYPTV010000076.1:0-9760 GCA_964413505.1 uncultured Bifidobacteriaceae bacterium
CGCAGGTTCATCCGGCGCGACTGGAAATCCTCGCAGTTCGAGCAGCTCGAAACTTCCAGATAGCTCCCCTGCCCTGGCGCCCACACTTCGATGTCGTAAGTCTTGGCGCTGCCAAATCCCATGTCGCCGGTGCAAAGCAAAATCACGCGGTAATGCAGTCCGAGCAATTGCAAAACTTTCTCCGCATTCGCGACCATCTTCTCCAGTTCGTCGTAGCCGTTCTCCGGCTTCACGATCTTGATCAGCTCCACCTTGTCGAACTGGTGCACGCGGATCATGCCGCGCGTGCCGACGCCCGCCGCGCCCGCCTCGCCGCGAAAGCACGGCGTATAGGCGCAATAATAAACCGGCAATTGTTTCTCCGGCAAAATTTCCTCGCGATGAATGTTCGCCACCGGCGTTTCGGCGGTGGGAACCAGATAAAGCTTGCCGAGATTTGCCGGAACGTCGCCCTCGGCAACGCCGTAATACTGGTCCTTGAACTTCGGGAATTGTCCGACGCCCACCAGGCAATGCTCGCCGACCATGAACGGCGGCGAAACTTCCGTGTAGCCGTGCTCGGTGATGTGCAGGTCGAGGAGAAACTGGATCAACGCCCGCTCCAGCCGCGCGCCCCAGTTCGTGTAGAGTAAAAATCCGCTGCCCGACAATTTTGCGCCGCGCGCGAAATCCACCAGCTTGAGCGACTCGCACAGTTCCACGTGCGACTTCGGTTTGAAGGCGAAATCCGCCTTCACGCCGTGAACACGGATTTCAGGATTGTCCGCCGCGCTTATTCCGTTGGGAACGGATTCATGCGGCAGGTTCGGCAATTGCAGCATCAACACATCGCGCGCGGCTTCGCTTTCTCCCGCCTGCTTGTCCAGCGCGGCAATCTTTTCTCCCAAATCCTTCGTCTCCGCTTTTTTCGCCTCCGCCTCGGCAAGTTTCTTCTGCCCCATCAACGCCCCGATTTCCTTGCTCGCCCGGTTGCGCGCGGCCTTGAGCGTTTCCACTTCTGAGAGAAGTTTCCGCCGTTGCTCGTCCAGCTTGAGCAGTTCGTCCACTTTCAACTCATCCCCTGCCCCGCGTGTGGCGAGACGCTGGCGCACAAAATCGGTTTTTTCGCGGATCAATTTGATGTCGAGCATCCGACAATTATAGAAACGTGCTTGGTCTCGGCAAGCTGATTGGCTTCAATTCTTCCGACGATGAAATTGCCAGACAGCCTGAACCGGATGTTTCGTGTGCCAAAGCTCACATGGCCGCGAATAATTCTCGCGCTTGCCGTGGCGATGCTTGCCGACGGACTGCAACTTCTCCTCGGCCCGCTCGGCTGGGTGTTCGGGGACCAGGCCATTGATTGCGTCGCCATGGCGTTCACGAGCTGGCTGATTGGGTTTCACTGGCTGCTGCTGCCGACGTTCGTTCTCGAACTCGTTCCAGTCTTGGAAGATCTGCCCACATGGACAGCCTGCACCATCGCCGTCATCGTGCTGCGCAAGCGCGGGGAGCGCGACGCCGGGAAATCCTCCGGCTGAAATCTGTTTGAAAATTTCCCACACACTTGGCAAATTCAGCGCATGACCAAATACATTTTTTCCGCCTCAATCCTTGTCCTGGCGGGAATCCTCTTCACGACTTCCACTCAAGGTCAAACAGTGCTCGAAACGGTTCAGGTTCCGGGCAGCGGCGACGCGGCGACTTTCAAAACCAGCTTTGACCGGGGCGAATTGTTTTTGCTCAAGGCTTCCGGCAGCGTGGTTTTAGGACAGGAAACATTGGATGCCGAGTATGCCAGCGACGGCGCTTCAGCCACCGGAACGGATTTGCTGGACGGCACGGACGTGGGCATTGACATCGGCCTCATGTCACAGCGCAAGTTGAAAGGCATTGTGCCCGGACGCATCAAATGGTTCGGGAGCTATCGCGCGGACCACGCTTATTATCTGCTGGTCACCGGCAACGGCCAGCCGCTCACCCTCAAGCTGGTCACCGGCGAGAACAAACCCGGGACTGGCGCGATCACCGTCTCATTGTTCCGGCTGTCGCCAGCGCCGGATGATTTTCCAAAGCCGCTCGAAACGCTGCCGGTTTCGCTTTTGGCTGAAACCGTGCAAACGACCCTGACCACCAGCAACCCGGTGGTTTATCTGTTGCAATGTTCCGGTTCCGGCAAGGTCGGCGGCGGCGGCCTCGGCGAGGGCGACGCCGACTACATGGATTACAAAGCCGACGGCTCCGGCAAGGTGGATGTCGGGGACGGGAATGTTGATTACGGCCTGGGCGTGGACGAGACGGACATTCACAAGACGCCGCGTCAAAACTGGTGGGGACCGTGGCGGCAGGATCACACTTATTTCATGCTCTTCGCCGGCACCGGCCAGCCCATCCACTTTCACTATTACGACATCGGCTACGGCGACAACTCGCCAACCTACCGGCTGACGGTAAAAATTTTTCCGGTTCCGTGATTCAACATCGGTTGAAATCTGATTGAAAATTCCCGCCGCACACGGCACATTGCCTCCATGAAAAGTGTATTTACCGGCCCAGTTTTTGTCGTGCGCGACAACATTGACACCGACCAGATCATCTCCGCGCAATATCTCAACCTCGTCCCGACCATCCCCGAGGAATATGAGAAGCTCGGCAGCTACGCCCTGGACGGTCTGCCCAAATCGCTTTACACCACGCGCTTCGTCAAGGAGGGCCAGCTCGACAGCGAGTTCCCCATCGTCGTCGCCGGCAAAAATTTCGGCTGCGGCAGCTCGCGCGAACACGCGCCCATCGCCCTCGGCTCGGCCGGATGCAAAATTGTCCTGGCCGAAAGCTTTGCGCGCATCTTCTTCCGCAACTCCGTCGCCACCGGCGAGCTTTATCCCTGCGAAATCACCGAGCGCCTCTGCGACACCCTGAAGACCGGCGACGTGGTGACCGTTGATTTGGACGCCGCCACAGTCACCGTGCAGGCCACCGGCAAGGTCTATCATTTCAAACCCCTCGGCGACGTCCGCCCCGTGGTGGATGCCGGCGGCCTGTTCAATTACGCCCGCGCCAGCGGGATGATTGCGAAGTAAAACAATTTGAAATTATGGGCAAGGTTCGTCGAGGCGGTTATATGTTCATGTGGTGGATTGGCGATCATCCGCCGCATCACATTCATGTGTTCGACAAAAACGGGCGATTGATTACCCGCGTGAATCTGGAAACGATGCAGGCGGTGGACATTCCCAAAATTGATCGTAAAATTGTGGAGTTGATACGCGAATTGCAACGCGAAGGCCGAATATGAAAACTGTGATTCAAAATGCCAAAATGCCGTTTACCAAAGGCAAGTTCTCGAAGATCAAAAACGTCCGCTACTTGAGCTGGGAGGACGCCTTTGACGTGGAATTTGCCGATGGCCTCTGCATCCTCGAACCGCACGCCACCATCCGCAAGGCCAATAAAATTTCGCCCAAGGCCAAGTTCGACCATCTGGAAATTGACGATTGGTGTCATGCCGGTTTTGACATCCATTACGACAACGGCCAGACCGCCGAAGTCTCCTGGGCTTTCATCCGCGAACTGCCGCCAAAAAAATGAGCGCCCGGCGGCGTCCGCCCCGTGGTGGATGCCGGCGGGCTTTTCAATTACGCGCGAGCCAGCGGGATGATTGCGAAGTGAAATTCTTTCAACCACGGTTGGATTCCAGAATTTCTTTTAGTTGCCTTGGTGCCAAAGTCCTTGCAACAACCCCCAACTATATTGTTCCCGCTTCCAACCCATTGCTGCTGTCATTCCGCTGTCTGCATCCAAATTGTATAATTGTGGAGGGTCAATGGAGCGTTGGTGGAATAGTCCGGCATAAACGTTGACTGAATAAATTCCAGGCCCGGCATGGCAGGCTCGGCAACTTTCGAGGACTGTGCCCTTGAAGGTTGACGAGTCTGGCACTTCAGAGTTGTTCGATTTCCATTCAAATGGATCAATTCCCAGCCCCATGAAATGAACACCCAAAAAATCCTTTTCATCTTTGGCGACTTCCCGAAGCCCGCCGTCTTGCTGGCGGCTCATATGAAACTCATACAAATCTTGCGGCGGGACATTAATTGGAACAAAAGAACCGTTGTCATTGGTCATCATCACCATGGTTGCCCCTGCGATTGCAAAATAACGCCGCAGTTGAATGCTTTCGACCATCCGCGTTGGCTGGATGTTTCCGTCGGCATCAATGACGAACATCCGGCGCACAATCGCCCATTCTGTATTGGCAGGAAACTCAGGCAGGTTGGTGTTCAAATCTAATACTTCTTTGGGAGAGTTTGTCGTCGCAAATACATCTGTATTTGTCCGGTAAATCCAGAAATGTTCAACAGAATTAAGTTGCTCCAGATATGCAAGAGCCGCCTGTCTGCCTCCCGGCAAGTGAAGCATGACTAGAAAGGCGGAATGTCCATGAGCGGAATGATCATGCGTTGGGGCGATTTCCCCATAGCTGGCCTGGTCGGGGGCAAGATTCACCCAATCGCCGTTGGTTTGAAACAGACCCTGCGGTAAATCAGGCAGCTTGCTCGTTCGTGCTTGCTTGGAATAATTGTCCGGTAACAAGGCAATTTCATTTGTTGTGAGCGCCAGCCTGCGGATTGCAACCGCCAACCGTTTCTGAAGTTCTTTTCGTTCGTTTGCATAAGGCGGACTTGGCCATGGCAATGCCGACCAGTCAAACAGTTCCCACAAGTCGCGCTGCAACAACGCGCGCTTGAGCGGGTCTCTGATTAACTTCTCGCCATGCGTGTTGATGAATTCATCGAGAACTGAAATCGCCTGTTGATGTGAAACCCCAGACAATAAATTGGTCGTCCTGAACCAATAGAGGATGTCCAATTCATCCAAGCCATATTTCTTGCCGTCCTGCGCCGTCCGCTCGAACAAGGTTTCGTTCAGCCGGTTCCAAAGATGATTCGTGTCGGAGTCATAGATGGTATTTTCAACCGCAATCGTATCGCCTTTCGATTCAATGGCGCAACAAATGGCAATGGCGATAATCGCGGCGAAGATTCTCATGTAGGCGGTTTGATATTAGGTGGATTGCTGAACGCCTTCCATTTCATGCCTGAATCCAATTCAAGTCAAGACATGCTGCCGGTTTGCCGCCAGCGGTTTCGTTCCCAGCTCGGCCACACCCGCGTTTAGCATTGACGAAACCTTTGCAAGCGTTCCTGATGCAGGGCCAAACGGATTTGTCAGCGGCGCGGCGATATTGGGTGTCCTGATTGTTTCAGGTTGGCGGCGTTCCAGAACTTGGAGGGCTTCGACTCAGTTTCCTTGATTCCAAAGACCTTGCAGCAATCTTCAATCAGACTGACGGTGTTTCTTAACCACCAAGACACGAAGACACCAAGATTTGATTGCCGCATGGTAGAGTTCGGCCTGTGGCCGAAGCTTGTCGAGCCACAGGCTCGACCCTATAACGATTATCTTTGTGCCTTGGCGCCTTGGTGGTAAAAATGCTGCAAAAATCTGTGGACACGGTCTGGAAATGGGCGTATGACAGTCATCAGTTGGAAAATCCCTGAATCTGGCTGCCATGAAAACACGAACACGCATTCAAAATGTTTTTCTCACGCTGGCTCTTTTTGCCGGCACTTGCTTCGCTCCGGCGCAAACGACCTTGGGCATCGCGCCGGCGGGCCAGTCAACCGTTCTCTTCTGGCCTGCGTCGGCCACGAATTACGTTTTGCAAAGCACCACCAACCTGTCCTCGCCGGGCTGGGGCATCGTCAGCAATGGCGTGCCGATGACGGCACTCTCCGTCACCAACACGTCGCCTGCGATGTTCTTCCGTTTGTATAACACCAACACGCCGCCAGGCATGGCGTTCATCCCCGCCGGGCCGTTCACGATGGGCGACACGCTGGATAATGAGGCCGATGCCATCCCCACGAACATTTATGTCTCGGAGTTTTTCATGGAGACGAATCTGGTGAGCTTAAGCCAGTGGCAGTCGGTCTATAATTATGCCACCAACAACGGCTATGTCTTCGACCATGCCGGTTCCGGCAAGGCGACGAACCAACCGGTGCAGGTGGTGGACTGGTATGACGCGTTGAAATGGTGCAATGCGCGTTCGCAGCAGGCGAATTTGACCCCGGTGTATTACATCGACCCGGCGATGACGCAGGTTTATACCAACGGGCAGGTGACAATCACCAATGTGAACTGGTCGGCCAACGGCTATCGCCTGCCGACGGAAGCGGAGTGGGAAAAGGCGGCGCGCGGCGGGTTGAGCGGCCAGCGGTTTCCATGGGGCAACACGATCTCTGAAACCAATGCCAATTACGTTGGAAATACCGGCTTAAGCTACGATTTAGGGCCAAATGGAAATAACGCAGTCGGCGTGAGTTCAGGTTATCCCTACACGACTCCGGTGGGCTATTTTGCGCCGAATGTTTATGGGCTTTACGACATGGCGGGGAATGTTTTCGAGTGGTGCTGGGATTGGTATGGGACACCCTATGGCCAGCCCACCACCATGAATCCAACCGGACCGGCATCTGGAACATTGCGCGTGGTGCGCGGCGGCGATTGGGACGGCAATGCCAACGCCCTGACGTGTGCCGCCCGCAGCGCCGGCGGCCAGAACGGTGCCGTCAACTACATCGGCTTCCGGTGCGTGCGGGGATTTTAGTTCGTTCATCAATGTCATGGGAGATATGCCGGGAAAATTTCCGGCTATCTGGTTTTGATGCGCAGGACGGTCATCGAGTGCGGCTGAAAGCTGTGCGTAAAGGATGTTCCCGCGATGGAAAAATCCGATTCGACAGGGGCGACTGCACGGGGATTTGCCATCGAATTCTCGTCTTGAAGATTGCCGCTGCCCAAAACAATCTCCCGCGCTTCAGGATTCACGCCGGCCAGTCCATGCAGATTGATTTGCGCGCCGCTCGCAGCGTCGCCGGGGTTCACGACCTTGATAATGATCTCGCCCGCGCTGTCATCGTGCGTCGCGCTGGCGTAAAGGTCTTCAACGCCGGTCGCGGATTTTCCGATCCCTTCAAGCTCTGTCGGGAGGACAACGTCGCCGCGGTTGCGGCTGAATAGCTGCTGCACATAATAGTTCGGAGTCTCATAGACCTGCAGGCTGTTGACCCAGATCATGTCGGGCGTCCATTGCCACGCTTCCGTGTTCGCAAACAGCGGCGCATAGGAAGCCATGCGGACGACATCGGCGTTGCGTTCGAGGCCGGTCATGTAGGCGGCCTCGGACAATGCGCATTCGAGATTGTTCCGGTTCTTCACGCTGACGACGCCAACGCTTTGCGCGGCATATTCGCCCATGAAAACTTTCGGGCCGTTGCGGTCGTAATTGTCGTAGCGGTGTGTGTTGGCATAAAACCAGTCCGGCAGCGCGTAGGAATGTTCGTCAATGATGTCCGCGTGCAATGCTCGCAAGTTTGCCCACGCGAACTTGAAGCGCGCATCTCCAGGATCGGGTCCGGCGGCGGAGACGAGCTGGATGTCCGGATATTTTGCCTTGATCGCCGCCGCGAATTTCGTGTAGCGGTCTATGTATTGCCGCCCCCATTGTTCGTTGCCCACGCCGAGCATCTTCATGTTGAAGGGCGCGGGATGTCCCAGCGCCGCACGTTTCGCGCCCCAGACGGTGTCCGGCGCGCCGTTGGCAAATTCAATCAGGTCCAGCGCGTCCTGGATGTAGGGTCCAAGCTCGTCAATCGGGCAGAGTTCGCCGGAATTGAACTGGCATGCCATGCCGCAGTTCAGTATCGGCAGCGGCTCGGCGCCGATGTCCTCGCACAATTGAAAGTATTCAAAAAAGCCGAGGCCGAACGATTGGAAATAATCCGGGGTCGGGCGGTGTTGAAATTCGTAGTTCCAGCGGTCAATGAGCAGATGGCGGTCTTCAACCGGGCCGATGGTGTTCTTCCATTGGTAGCGGCGTTCAAGCACGCTGCCCTCCACGATGCAGCCGCCGGGGAAGCGCAGGAAGCCGGGATGCAGGTCCGCCAGCGCCTGCACCATGTCCGCGCGCAGGCCGCCGGGACGGTTTTTCCATGTGTGCTGCGGAAACAATGAAATCATGTCGAGGTCAACGATGCCTTTGCCGTCCATCACCACCGCCAGCCGTGCCTTCGGGTCGGTGTCCTTGGGATGCAGCGTGGCCGTGACTTTTTTCCAGCCGGAGGAGAAATCCTTCAACTCCACCGCGTCAAGCAGCGTGCCGTCGCCGCCGTAGAGCTGCACCCGCACCACCGGCGAGCCGTCCACGCCGCGGATCTGCGCGGAGAAATTGTATGTTTCATCCTTGCTGACACCGATGCCGCGAAAGCCCTCGTTGGAAATACCGAACGGCGCCGTGCCTTCCGAAACCAGGCGGACATAATGGGGGTTGTTCGCATCGAAAGGATCGTCGTCGCGCACGGACAATTCGCCCTGCGCCAGGCTCGGGCTGATTTTGATCCAGCCCATGAGCGGATCGGGAAATTCAAACGAACGGTTCTTTATCAGTTCCGCATACAACCCCCCGTCCGCGCCGAAGTTGATGTCCTCAAAAAAAATCCCCCACATGGACGGGTTGATCTTTGCGCCGGGCTTGTCCGCCTCCACGGATATGACCGGGGCCGCCGGCATAGGATGCGGGAGCATGGCGATGAACATCACCATGAACATCTGTTTGACCGTGAAAAATGTGAATCGCATTTTTTTCATATGATTGGCGGATTGATGGCTCGCATTTTTTGCATCCGGCTTGGTGAAGTCAATTATTTAAGCGGATTGAGATTTGGCGGCAAAATTCCTGATCGCAAGAGGGATTATGCACTTCACAAACAGGGCATTTGTTTTATCCGCAGATGACGCGGATTACGCGGATAAAAATCAAGAAAATCTGCGTTCATCTGTGAAATCTGCGGATTCAAAGCACAAAAGTTTGTCATCTGCATAATCCCGGCGCAAACGGCAAATATGCCGCGCACACGTCGCTGCGTTAAAAGCCCATCAACACGGCTTCGGAAATGAGACCTGTTGGCACACTTTATTGTGGGATTATGTAGATGACGGAAGTCTGAGGTAGGGACAGCGCGCTGCGCTGTCCCCGTCGCCGAGCGTAGCGTCAGGCGACGGAATAAACAGTGGGTTTGTCACGTTCGTTCCGTCCATCCGGACGGGGACGCCGCAGCGCGGCATCCCTACCATTGCAACTTCCGTCAAAGGCATAATCCCTCTTTCTTGATACATTGGCCTCATTTCCATGACCAAAGACGAGGTTTCTTTGACCATATAAAACATTTCTTTGGGTATGGAAATGATTTCCTTGGTCATTGAAACGGTTTCAAGGGTCATGAAAATCATTTTTACGGTCATGGAAATGGTTTCCATGGTCGTGGAAAACTTTTTTATGGTCATCAGAACCATTTCTTTGGTCATGGAAATCATTTCTATGGTTAAGGAAATGTTTTCCTTGGTCATAGAAAACTATTTTATGGTCATGGAAATAGTTTCCTTGGTCATGGAAATGGCCGGTTTGAACCGTTTTTTGGGAATTTGGATCAATAATTGCCACTTTTGGGGTTAATTGGGCCAGCTTCAGGCATCCGGCACGGTTTCGACTCGATGTTAATCCAAGTTTTCGGAAACAGACCGGTGCGATTTGGGGCTGGGAGATTTTCAGCGTCAGATTGACCCAGCCATTACGGGTTAGAAGATGGATTCTTAACCACCACTTGTCGCGCCGAAGTCTGACGAAGGCGGAAGACACGAAGACACCGAGTTTCCGGCT
>CAYPTV010000077.1:0-9753 GCA_964413505.1 uncultured Bifidobacteriaceae bacterium
GGATTTCAATATGCCAAGGCCACCGCGCTCGCCGTCGTGATGCTCGTGATTTCATTTTTGATTTTGCTCGCCGTCAACGTGCTGCAATGGTGGAGCAACCGTTACAACACAAACAACCTCGCATGAGCGCCGCCGAAAAAACCAACGCGCCGCATCGCCGGACGGAACCGCCGTTCGTGCGGTGGCTGTTGATCGGAATCGCACTGGCGTTCATCGCCTTGTTTCTCGTCGTGCCGCTCGTCTCCGTTTTCACTGAGGCATTGCGGCAGGGTTTCGGCGTTTATTTTCAAACGCTTCGCGATCCGCTGACGTTGAGCGCCATCCAATTGACTTTGATCGCCGCCGGAATTTCCGTTCCGCTCAACTGCATTTTTGGCGTCGCGGCAGCGTGGGCGATTGCGAAGTTCGATTTTCGCGGCAAAAACATTTTGCTCACGCTGATTGATCTGCCATTTTCCATTTCACCCGTGATTTCCGGTTTGATTTACGTTCTGGTTTTCGGAGCGCAAGGCTGGTTCGGCTCGTGGTTTTCGGATCACAACATCAAAATCATTTTTGCCGTGCCGGGAATTGTTTTGGCGACGATCTTTGTCACGTTCCCGTTCGTCGCGCGCGAATTGATTCCGCTCATGCAGGCGCAGGGCCGCACCGAGGAAGAAGCTGCGCGTGTGCTCGGCGCGAGCGGCTGGCAGACTTTCTGGCGCGTGACCATCCCGAACATCAAGTGGGGTCTGCTCTACGGCGTGATTTTGTGCAACGCGCGCGCGATGGGCGAATTCGGCGCAGTCTCCGTCGTTAGCGGCCACATCCAGGGCCAGACGAACACGATTCCGCTGCACGTCCAGATTTTATACGAATCGGATAATTTTGCCGGAGCGTTCGCCGTGGCGTCGCTGCTGACATTTCTTGCGCTCGTCACGCTCGTGCTGAAAACTTGGATTGAATATAAAAATGACGCGCTGCGCGGGACGGCTTTCACGCCGGTGCCGGTCGGGAAAACTCTTTCTGAAAAATTATGAGTGTCGAAGTCCGCAACATAACGAAAAAATTCGGCGGTTTCACCGCGCTCGACAACGTGAGCCTCAAGGTCGAGTCCGGCGAACTCGTCGCGCTGCTCGGCCCGTCCGGCTCCGGCAAGACCACGCTGCTGCGCACGATTGCCGGCCTCGAATTTCCCGACAACACCGGCGAAGCAAAGGTTTTGTTTTACGGCGAGGACGTGACGCAGATTCCCGCGAGCGAGCGCAAGGCCGGTTTTGCGTTCCAGCATTACGCGCTCTTCCGGCACATGACTGTTTTTGAAAACATCGCGTTCGGCCTGCGAGTGCGTCCCAAAACGACGCGGCCGGCGGAGGCGAAAATCCGGGAGCGCGTCGGCGAACTTTTGAAATTGATCCAGCTCGAGCCGCTTGCAGAGCGGTTTCCATCGCAGCTTTCCGGCGGACAGCGGCAACGTGTTGCCCTGGCGCGTGCGCTCGCCGTCGAGCCGAAGGTTTTGCTGCTGGACGAACCGTTCGGCGCGCTTGACGCGAAAGTGCGGAAGGAATTGCGCCGCTGGCTGCGGAAACTGCACGAAGAAATCCACATCACGACGCTTTTTGTGACGCACGATCAGGAGGAGGCTCTGGAAGTTTCCGACCGCGTGGCGATTTTGCGCGACGGAAAAATCGAGCAGATTGGAACGCCGGATGAGATTTACGACCATCCCGCGTCGCCGTTCGTTTATGATTTTCTCGGCAACGTGAATTTATTCAGCGGACGCGTTCACGAAGGATCGGTAACGATTGGCGATTCAAAATTTGACGTTCCCGAAACTTCGGGCGAATCAGGCGCGGACACCGTCGCATTCGTGCGTCCGCACGACATCCGCATCACCCGCGAAGCCGGTGGACAGAAGACTTTTCCCGCGCGGATCGTGCGCTGCAACGCCGCCGGGCCGGTGGCGAACCTGGAGCTGGAGCGGTTCGATGGCGGGGGGCGGTTCACGGCGCAACTGGGCAAGGAGGAATTCCAGCAGTTGCAGTTGAAGGCGGGCGAAAATGTTTTTGTGGAGCTGAAGAACGTAAAAGTTTTCTCCGACGACTTTTCGATTTAAGACCTCTGCAAAACCGTCCGTCAAACGTAGCGGCGTCTCGGCAAAGCGCCGCAAACCTTGGGAATTAAAGATTGCGGCTTTCTGCCGAAAGCCGCTGCGCCACTTTTGCAGAGGTTTCCTATAACTGTCTATTTTTACCTTTCCAAGTTCGCGGGAGTGGCTTCAATTTTGCCGGAAATGGAAAAATTTCCGTGTTTCATCCGGGTCCGATCCATGGCTAAATGGATTTGATGAGCAAATCGAAATCTCAATGGGACTTCGGCGAGTTGTTTTCGGCGGAAGAGACGCGCAAGGTTTTGTCCGTCTCGGAACTGACGGGGCAAATCCGCGCGCTGCTCGAAAAGCAAATCGGCTCCGTCTGGGTGGGCGGTGAAATCACCAACCTGCGCGCGCAAAGTTCCGGCCACATTTACTTCACGCTCAAGGACGCGGCGGCGCAGTTGAACTGCGTGCTGTTCAGCCGCGAGAAGGTGCCGCATCGTGAACTGCTCGCGGACGGTCAGAAGGTGTTGCTGCAAGGTGACGTGACCGTTTATGAGGCGCGCGGACAATATCAAATGATTGTGCGCGCCGTGGAATTGCAGGGCGTGGGCGCGCTGCAAATCCAGTTTGAAAAACTGAAACAAAAGCTCGCGGCGGAAGGATTGTTCGCGCCGGAACGGAAACGTCCACTGCCCCGCTACCCGCAGCGCATCGGCCTCGTCACGTCGCCGACGGGCGCGGCGATCCGCGACGTGCTGCACGTCGTTCAGCGGCGGAATCCGGGTCTGGAAATTATTTTGGCACCCTGCCGTGTGCAAGGCGACGGCGCGGCGGCGGAAATTGCGGAAGCCATCAAGTCGTTGAATCGTTACAACGTTGAATCGTTACATCGTGTTCCGATTCAACGATCCGACGATTCAACCAATCTCGACTTGATTCTCATCACGCGCGGCGGCGGTTCGCTGGAAGATTTGTGGGCGTTCAACGAGGAAACCGTGGCGCGTGCGATTTTTGAATCGGCCATTCCCGTCGTGTCGGCGGTCGGACATGAGATTGATTTCACGATTGCGGATTTTGTGGCGGACGTGCGCGCGGCCACGCCCAGCGCGGCGGCGGAAATCATCACGGAAGGAATGTTTGCGAGCCGGGAATTTGTGGCGGAGGCGATGGACGTGATGCGTCAGCGCGTGCGCCGGCGACTCGCGCACGCGGCGGAAGATTTCGATTCGCTCACCGGAAGATTATCTCGGCTGCACCCGCGCCGGCGGCTGGACGAATCATTTCAACGGCTCGACGATTTGCAGTCGGGACTGTTGCGCGGCTTGAAGTCCGGTGCGCGCGGACGCGCGGTGTCGCTGGAGAACCTGTCGGGAAGATTTTTGCGCGTCCGTCCGGCGCAGTCGTTGAAGCGGCGGCGGGAGATGTTGCGGCAACTGGAGCATCAATTGAACCTGCTCGGCCCGGAACAGGTGTTGTCGCGCGGCTACTCGATTACAATGGACGCGGCGAGCGGAAAGGTCTTGCGCGACGCAGGCAAGATCCAGGCCGGACAAAAAATCAAAACGCGCCTGAAGCAGGGTGAAATCGTCAGCCGGGCGGAGAATTGATCGGCCTGGCGCGTGCCCGGCCTGTGGTTCGACATCGGCTCGAAGGAAACGCTGGAGGAAGCGAACAAAATTTTCGCCAAGTTTTAGCTCACATTTGTAGCAGCCGGGGTGACGAGGCTCAACCATGAGGTTCCGAGCCTCACCGTTGAAGCTCCGAGCCAGCACGATGACCCTCCGAGCCTCATGCGTGAGGTTTTGAACCTCACCGATGACCCTCCGAGGCTCACCGTTGAGGTAAAAAGCCTCAAAGATGAGGTTCCGAACCTCACCGTTGAGGTAAAAAGAGTCATCGTTGAGGCTAAAAGAGTCAACCGCCAGACTCGTAACTTAGTCATTTTCAATGGATTATGCTAAATCCGACCCTGTTTGACCGCCTCCAATGCAAAGCCCCTTCCCGGATGACCGGAAAGGGGCTTTTGAACCATGGCGGGCGGTCTGTGACCGCCGGCAAAATTGACTTCAAGCCTTGGCCGACGCCTTTGCCGGGGCGGGCTGGGCGGCATTTGCCTTTTGAAAGCGCTGGCCCAATTGATCTGCCAGCGGCTTGAGACCGGGCGTGGTGGCCGCAGCCGTCTTGACGTAATTATACACCTGCGTCGCCTCCTTCATCGCCTCGCCGCCGACAGCCATGCGGGTGTCGTCAATGCTGGAAGCCACTTGCGCGACGGTCGTATTGATGCTCGTCATGACGGTGAAAAGATCCACGTCCGAGGTGAACTCCACCGTGTTAAAACTGGCTGGCAGAATGCCGGGATTGTTGACCGCCGCCTGCTGGGCGTTCTGGACAAACGACAGGCTGTTCGGGCCGGTCTTGAAGAGGTTCTTGCGTTCAGTCGCCGAGAGCGTGATGAGAAACGGCAGCTTTTGCTGGATGACAGCCACGGCAGCCTTGATCGCGGCCACATCTTCATCGGAAACGGTTGCAGATATGTTTTGATAACTCATAATTTTATTTCGGTTAATTGTGAATTGCGGGAAAGATACTGCGCTCTTCCACATCCAAACGCTCTCCCGATATTGCCGGAAGCTTCTCATGAATTGTCCTGGTTTTTGCTGCGCAAAAGGCGTCAAGACGGGTGGAATGGGAAAATTCATTTTGGGATGGACGAACGGGGTGGAGCCGGATTTACAGGGCTGGCTCGTGCTTGCCTTTGTTGGCACCGAGCGGATGGCGTGGGCAGGTGTTGACCGTTAAACTCGAAATGCTGGACGCGCTGCTTCCGCAATGCTTGCATTCGTATTTGGCCTTCTCCGTGCCCTCATACAAAACGTGCTTTCCTTTGTTTGGACCGCTCGGATGGCGCGGACAGGTGTTGACCGTCAGGCTGGCGATGTTGGGGGCTTTGGTTCCGCAATACTTACAGTAGTAGTTCATGGTGCATGTCGGTTAATTTAGAAATCCATTTTCTTTTGCATTTTGTAAAGCCATTATAATGTCATTACACAAATTTTCCTGGCTCATTCTGCGCTGCCCTAGATGATAGCAATCCAGGATTATTTTACCTTCGCAGACGTAATAAAATCTATACGACTTTTTATGAGATGAAGCATTGCGCAAATAGCCATATTTTTCGAAGAATTCTATAGTTCCAGATGCAATAATAATTTTCGGATCTGCAATTGCTAATTGTTTTTTAACTAAATCGCTAAACTTATCTGTATAATTCCAGAAGGTATTCCAGTTAACACTGGCTCCGCCGACGATTTTATTTATGTTTGTAAATGCTGTCTGAAGTAACAACTTTGAAACTGCAACGTCCTTATCCGCGTCGGGAATTTCATCCCAAAGCACGAGCTTGTTTTTTAACGAATATTCCAAATATCTCATTGGATCGAAGTATCTATTACGCTTAGTGTCAATTTTATTTAATCTTTCAATAATCGCCTTTTTGTAATCGTAATCACAATCACCGTAAGAATCGTATGGCTCCCTAAATACCCATGATGTTTTTATTTCTGCCTTTGCATAGTGTTCTGGCGAAATTATACCGTCATAACAAGCTTTAAGTCCCATTTGCTCCGCGATTGTCTTAACCTCTCCATCAATTTTATCTTGCTCATTGATTAGTTCTTTTGTGTTCATATTCTCAATTTTATTTTTTAAGCTTACAGGCCAAGATTGAGTCAAAATCTCTTCGGCAGCAATGCCATCTTTTGCAACAACTCGCGCGGCGTGTTTGCGTTCGCGTGTTTCATCATCGCCAGCAGCACGCGTCCGGCGGCTTCGGCGTCGGATTGGGCGTGGTGGTGGTTAAATTGGTGGCCGATATGCGCCGTCAAGGTGGATAGCTGATGATTTTCCAGTTCCGGCCAGACTTGCCGGGCAAGCTGGCAGGTGCAAACATAATCAAACTCCGGCTTGGGCAGACCAAAATGATCCAAGGTTTCGCGCAGATGCTCAATGTCGAAATCTGCCTTATGAGCTATCACAAGGTCGGCGCGGGTCAGCTTTCCCAGCAATTCCGGCGCAATGGCGGAAAATTCCAGGGCGTCGAGAACATCAAGATGCGTCAGGCGATGACATTCAATGAAGTCGTCGCGAAACCAACCGTGCCCTGCGGGTGGCCGCACCAGCCAATAAGGAGCATCTGTCAGTTTGCCATCCTCAAAAACGGCAAGCCCGGCGGCGCAGATGCTCACGCGCGAGTAATTGGCGGTTTCAAAATCGAGGCTGATGAAATTCATGGTTTGCGGGAATGTTTCTGACGTTTTTTGCGAGCCGCGCGAACGGGTGTTGATATAAATTGCGGCATACTTAACAGGTCTTGTAATTGGCAAATTTCAGATCGAATGTTTTCATCAGGGATTACAAACTCTGTCTTTGTGCCTAAATACAATCTTAAACCGCGCCCCTTGATTTTGACCTGATGAATTTCAAAATCCGGGCATTGGGTTTCCAGCCAGCATAGAAATTCGTCCAGCACGTCCGTCCAGACGCGCGGAACATTGCCGAGCGAAAATCCATACCAGCCTTTGCCAACCCGATAAGCCCATTTCGAGAACAGCAAAACATCCGAGATATAATTATCGTGACGTCTTCTGTGCGCTGCCCGTTCTTTTTTCCAATCTTGTTGGACGCGAGCCAGCCGCTCCTTGTGTTTTTCTTTGAGTTCTTCAACGATTCCCATTTTTTTAGTTTTCATATTTCTATTTCGTTGAAGCCAGATGAACCGGTTCGGCTGCATCATTGTGGGCGGATTCTGAAAATGCGTCGAGCCACGGGACGAACCTGATCTCTGCAAAGCCAGCCTCACGACCTAATGATGAGGGCGGATTGATGATCTCTTCGAGCAGAAACCCCAGGCAACCGTATTCGGTAACGCCATACCGTCCTAGCTGCATGGCACGAATGGTATAAACGCAACCAGCCCTCGGCAAATAATCACACCAATCCAGAACGGCTCGCGGAAAAACATCGTTTATGCAAATAATTTTCTGCCCGACACTCCAAGTTGAAGGCTGATTTGTATTCATGGTTTATTTTTTTGTTGATCGAGATTCGCGAATTGAGCAAGCGTGCCCAACACAATGTTTATTGAGGCTTTGGTCTGGGGCGTGAGGTTGCGGTCAACCAGATCATCCGCCTGTAACTTCCAGACCAAATCGAATTTTAGGTCATTGAAGCGAATCTCCACCTGACATTTCTCATTGTATTTGAGTTGAGGGGACATCTGCTCCAGATCCTTATTCAGTTGCTTTGTTTCGGATGCGGTTGGCTTTTCCGGTTGGCCGGACAGAATGTTCCGCAGATTGGTCTTGGCAACACCGTCAAAAACCATCGCCGGGAACTCGTTGAGAATCTGGGCCGGAGAACTATCAATCCCCGTCTGGCCGCCAGGCAATGACATGACCAGGAGCGAAACCAACTGGCCGTTTGGCAGTCTGCCTTTCAAATCTGGGTATTTATTCTGAATCAGGTCGAACTGCCGCTTGGCAGCGGCAACCCCAACCTGCAATTGATCATGGTTCAGCATGGATGAGAGTATCCACGCGTCTCAACTGCGGTTCAAAGGAACTGAATGTCCCCAATCCCTGTCCCAAGTGCAGACTGCTACTTAAATTCCGCCCGGAGTCGGCTGATGCGTTTTGGGCTGGTGCCAGTTACCCAGCCAAGACCAGCGCAGATGAAATCGTGCTTCTTGTCACCTTTCAAACCGAGGCGGAGAACTTCGTTATCGAGGTGGCGGAGTTTTTCGGCGGCGCGCATCCGTTCCGTGAGTCCTTCGGCGAGGGCGTAGCCTTGGCGTCCGTGAACGCGGACGCGATGCAGACTGGCAATGGCATCCCAGCGAATGTCGCGCTTCGGATCGAATGACCAATACGCGGGAATATGAATCATCGTCCCATAAGGCGTGAGGTTGACGGCAAGTTTGAGCAGGAGCGGTTCATCGTGCTGCATTCCATAGAGATTCCAACGCAGACAGAACGCGTCGAACGCCGCATGAAAAATATCATCGCGGCTGCGCAGATTGACGGAAAATGACGGGCGCAAATTGCGCTCGGCGGTCATGGTCCGGCGGATTACGCCCTTGTGGTCGCGGTAGTTTTTAACATCAAAGACCGATTTGATTCGTGTCCATTGGCGGCGAAGTTGGGGATCGGTTTTGATGGCGAGTTCGTTCTGTGCATATTTGGCCTGCGTTTTGACCAAATTTTCGTAGGTGCCTTTCTGAACATAGAGTTCATGGTCGGCCACTGCCGCACAAACAGTTTCATCCGGTGGTTCGGGAAGCATTTCTATAATTAGACGATGCTTGGAATTCAGGCGTTTCCCTTTTTCCAGAGCAGCAAGGCAATCCTCCAGCACATCTTGGACATTAAACGGCCATAGCGTTGGCGGGACGAACATCCAGTGGTAAAGTGTCCGCAGTTGTTGAGCAACCACACCGTTGAGTTTCAAAAACGCAGCGTGATAACGCCGGAGAACTGCATCAGCCCATTCGGCCCGGTCAAAAGCTCGGACTTTGAGTTTTTTCAGGTCGAGGTTGAGGGCTTTCGTCATGGTAATTTTGTGGCGTCAAGCATATCCCGGCATTGAAGCAAATCCAAGTGCGAGCAATGTGAATCGCCCAACGCGGAGGATGAGAAATTTGAGGATGTGGTGAAGTCGGCGCAGGATGCGGCGGAAATGGTGCTGGTTTATTGTCCCTATTGTTGGAGACGAGGTGACGAGGCTCATAATTTTAATTCCGAAATTGAAATGAGCCTCCTCACGCCGGCCGCTACAAAATTATTTAGCCGTCACGACGACGTAATTCTTTTTTCCTTTGCGGAGTAAAAAATGTTTCCCGAAAAGTAAGTTGTGTGTTTTGAGAGGGCGCTGGAAATTGGTTTCGCGAATATTTGTGTAATAAACACCGCCACTTTCAATGTCTTTTCGCGCCTGTCCTTTTGATGGACACAATCCAGCATGGACTACCAAATCCAAAAATGTGATACCGCCGCTTTCCAGTTTGGCCCTTTCAATTTCTATCGTTGGAACTTCACCAACAATATGATTGAAAACTTCTTCTGTAATAGCATCTGCGGAACCGCCGAACAGAATTTCGCTTGCGCGAATTGATTCTTGCGTCGAATTTTCGCCGTGAATCAAATCCGTGACTGATTTTGCCAGCGCTTTATGCGCTTCACGCGCGCCGGGATTTTCCGCGTGCTGCTTTTCCAACGACTCAATTTCTTCAAGCGACTTAAATGTGAAATATTTCAAATAACGAATCACGTCGCGGTCGTCCGTGTTGACCCAAAACTGATAGAAGCGATAAACACTGGTGCGCTTCGGGTCGAGCCAGATTGCGCCCGCCTCGGTTTTTCCGAATTTCGTCCCGTCGGCATTTGTAATTAGTGGAAGCGTCAGGCCGAAAACTTTCGGAACAAAAAGATGTCTCAACATTTTTTTCCGGATGAGATCAATGCCGGCGGTAATATTGCCCCACTGATCGCTACCACCAATTTGCAATTCACAGTTGTATGGCTTGCCGTTTTCATCTTTGTTTTCTGGATTAGCGAGATAGTAAAAATCAAACGCCTGTAGCAGCATATAGCTGAACTCGGTGTAGCTGATGCCGGTCT
>CAYPTV010000078.1:0-6832 GCA_964413505.1 uncultured Bifidobacteriaceae bacterium
GGTGGAAAAGCAGACCGTCGAGCCGACGTTCTACCGGGACTTCCCGGTAGAGGTCTCTCCGCTGACCCGGGCGCACCGGGATGATCCGCGGCTGGCCGAGCGGTGGGACCTGGTGGCGTTCGGTGCCGAGCTGGGCACGGGATATTCCGAGCTGGTCGACCCGGTCGAGGAGCGGGACCGCGCCAAGGAAGCGCTCACGGAACTGTTCAAGGAAGCCAAGACCAAGAACACGCACATCATCGTCGAGCGCATTGTGACGGACATAGACGACATCGTAAAGAAAGTGCGCTTCGACGGCTGGAAAAACACATCCCAAGGCGAGCGCGAAGTCCAGCAAGCCCTCCGCCGCACGCTACTGAAATATAAATTGCACACCGACCAAGACCTGTTCGACAAAGCCTACGGCTACATCCGGCAGTATTATTAAGAACTTTCCAAAATGGCCATTCCAACCATCAAGTCTGAAAAGTCAGACTCGGTTACAACGAGCCTCCGCAACTTTCTACGTCGGCGGCCTAGTTTCCTATTCCAGTGGGATCAGTTTGTATTCCTTGGCTAAAGCTAATTCAACACGCCGCATGATGAACCGCAGGGCAGACCAGTCAGCCAAGAATTCAGTGCGCTTCGGATATTTCTGTTGGATTTCGTAAGGTGACTCGTCCGACTTGGATGCTCGCGCCCACCAAACACGATATTGGCCATTCCACTTCTCAAGAAAAGGCCGCAGCACATTGGCAAGCACGCGGTTGATCAAGATTCCAAGGTGCTCTTGCTTGAAATCCTTGATTCGTCCGACCGGAAACCGCCGCATAATAAGTCGTGCCTCCTGAAAGAATTTGTAAAGCGAATCGAGGCTTTCGGAAAAGAGTTCACCGTCGAAGTTAGTTGCATTCTTGTCGCCACGCTTGCCCACAACGGCAACCCGGGTGGCAATTTCAGTATATAACTCCCACGCACACTGCCGGTCCTCGTCGGACAGTTCAGCGCCAAGTTTAATAAATCCTAAGTCGAGCGAAAAATCGCCTTTGGTGATGGTGGCCATAATTAAGTAATCTTGTTGCCTTTGACTGAAAAGCGCTTTTCGCTGCTGGAAAAATCAAAAGGATCGGCAACCACGGTATTAAATGATTTTTTGAAAGTCGTTTGCAACCATTTTATTAGCGCATCCCAGACTGGGTATTCAAACACCCGGTAATTTCTGCGGTTTTCATATCCGATGGATTCCAGCAGGGATTTTGGCACCACGGGCGCCTCATTGCCAAAAAAAATAAAATTATCAGAAATTAACACTTTGTCGGATTGCGTATCGTTTTCGAGATTATGGATATTTACGCTTCCATCAGGGTTGCTGTGGTGTGAATCCGCCTGTTGCCATTTCTGGTTGACGGACTCTAAATAATAAATATTGTCGCCCACCATCATTTTGCGACTGCCGTTCCGCACGGGTTTTTTGTCCATGTATGCAGGGTTTGTCCAGTATTCATTGAAGCTGATCTTTGCGGAAACGCGCATAGCGTAGATGCACCTTCCTGTGGCGTTTAATCGGTCACCACCCATTCCGATAACCCAGTCGCCGACTTCGGCTTTGCTCCGAATTCTTGGCTTGCAAGTAGCCAGAGTGCAGAAACCGTGAAATGGGTTGGGGGCAAATCCAAAGTCACGGGCAACCACATATATGTAAACCCTCCCCATCTGGTTTTAACAATTAAGAGCTACACGGTTGTGAGATGCTTCGCGTGTCGTGCCATCTGCATTTTGGAATGCGTTGGAAGTCCCGTCAATTGCGGCCATAATGCTGTCAGTATTCCAACCCACAATGGATGACGCATACTTTTCAAGTGCCGTTGGGATTTCAGCATCTTTACCACCTTGAGCATAAACTCCCACAACGCGCTTATTTTGCTTGTTCGCCTGTTCAATCTCCCAGTTTACCCACGATCTTGTGTGTGTATCTTTGCCGATCAAAACCACGACAGTTCCCGCCCATGAGATTTTCATGCGTAGCAAGCGACGGATGGTTTCCTCCTTTACGAGGCCCTGGTCCAATCGCCTCTGGTTTGCAGGTTTCGCCCGAATCGAACTGTTGCGAATATCGTGGCCATTCTTTGATAAAAGTGCCGTAAGGTTGCTTACCTCCGCATCATCGGCATGGTGATGGCTGATAAATATGTGCCTGCGATTATTTTCCGTGCTCATACTTGATCCGTGTTTTCTATTTTACCGTCTGTAAAACGTGAAGACCAACGTCCCCAGAGCTGATTGTATGCAGGATTTGTGCAAAGCCCCATAATCTCCCCAACAAGGTCTGGACACTTGCGTTTGCGCGCGCCCTCGGCGCTTAGGACGCACAAAATATTACGGTAAGCAGTGGGTAGTTTGCAGGACTGGACGGTGCCCAGCAAAGATTCAGCGGCAATATTGTCATCAATAATACAATTGCCATCTTGTTCCAACTCCGATAATACCAAGTCAGAATCTTGTTTTGGCAAGGCAAGTGAGTCCGCATTCTCTGTTAGATTCAGTTGCGGCTCTGACTCCATTTTACTGAGATCGCGTTCATAAATATGCAAACTGTCGCTGACGTGGTTGTAACTTCCAACATTGATGTTAAGCCAGCCAGCCAGAATCTCCTGCATTGAAGTAAACTGGACAAAGTTATACGGCAGTCCACGAAAAATGTCATTACTACGCATAATTTGCGTCCACTCCAACGCCCCGCCACGAACTTTTAATATCGAAACAATGTTGCACGGGATGTCCGCAGCCAAAGGAATGCCGTCTGTGGTTGGCAAATCATCCGTAGCATCCCAGATTTGGAGAACTATCTGCCGACTGTCAGGATTCTTTGTCAATGCTCGATAAGCGCGTTCCATCTGGTCCATGTTGAATTTCTTTCGTAGCCGGTATCCGTATGCCCCATGATAACATGGACCGTGTCCCGCGTAATCTGGCAGTCCTTTGTTGAAATAATTGAGAAAGGCCGAATCATTCCGACCAGCCATTATCCAGATTACTTCTGCCAAAGCAAAAGCAATGCTCATCGGCGGATTCCTTGCAACCACCCAGCGTTGCCGGGGGTCACTGACAGAGATGGCCGCGTGCAGAATCTCACGGGTCGGCCCAAATCTACTGGTCTGCGTCAACACGCCGGTATTCGCGCGAAATAGCGTGGCAATTCTGTCCCATGCTTCATTCGCAGTCCGACCTTCAAATACTTGGAACATTCAAACCTCCATTTTTAATTTTTTCGTTTATGCCCCACTTGGGCGGATACCAGTGAGATATGGGAATGGTTGTAGCGCGATATTTTTGCTTGATTCGGACCCTACCCGTATGGCCTGCAAACTCCGGGTGTTTTACCCGCGAATATTTATCCACTTCACAAAACAGGCTTTGACAATCCACGAGTTGAAGCGGACGCCCCCAAAGAGAACAAAACTCAATTCCCAAGCGGCTAAATTCGGATTGCTGGCGCTCCGCTACCGCCTTGATCATTTCAGCTTCATTGAGACCACCCAGATCGGAAAAACATTTCCGAAGCCCATCACGCGCACCCGGCCCCGGAACAACAAAATCCATTTCGCTAAAGTTTAGTAGTGTGCTGTAATTTAAGTCGGTCACATACTGATAGGCAAGAAAGTCTCCAATTGTAGGGTAAGCACGAAGCAAATCGAACGCCTTACTCATAGATGGAGCTTGTGCCAAACGCGACGGCAAATCGTCCTTGAGCATTTGCTCCAATAATCTGAGGTGCATACGATGCTTGCGGCCAAGAGAAGAGGGTCCGCCGGATGGCATTATGTAAGCGGCTGAATAAATAGTTGTCCCACCATCAATCGCTTTGGTCAAAGCTGCGTCATAGTGTGTATAAGAATACTCCTTGTATGACACTCGACCAAAATTGCGGGTGAGTAATTCCCAAGTTTCAATTCGGTTGAAAAACTTGAACAGAAGTGTCCGAAAAAATACTTCATCAGGCGATTGATCGCCGTGGTAGATGACGTTGCGAATCAGATATTGGCTGGTGCGATCCGAAGCCCTGTAAGCGTTTGTAAATTTGTATTCGCGCAAAATGAGATCGTTAGTCCAAGGCGGCTGGTCGCCGCGTAGTCTGCGAAAAAGTATGGCCTGCCTTTCCGCGGCCAATCGCCAATATGTATCATACACAACCGTAGTTTTGGCCGGCTCCAGCTTGCTGAAGAGTTGCGGCTTGGAAGGGTGGGTTGATTCCAAGGGCAGCTTGATTTGATTGTTTGACGGTCTGATGTTTTTGCCAAGTCCGGCGAGCCGTAAAATTCGGCTCAAGGTTTCGTCCGATGTTCCATCGTTAGCCAAAACGCTGACCGAATATTTACGAGCCTCCTGTCCTGCTAGTTTGGTGTATTCTTTAACAAGCAGACTATCCTCCAGCCCAGGCTCGGATTCGATATGCGCCTTGCGGGTTAATAAGAATACACGCTCGGGGCGGATTTTACCCCAATGTAACCGCTCCACGTCAATCATTGCCCGTAGCGATTCAGGGCCTGCGCCTGCTAGAACCCCATATACAAAAGTTGACCACCAAAACCGATCCAAGACTACATATTTTCCATTTTTAATTGCAGGGATGATTCGGCTTTCTATGGTGTCAATGTGCGCGGCGACATGCAGCAACTGTAAACTGGCGGGGTTGATCTTTTTGATCCCGGATTCATGTGCGCTGTGGTGAATATTATATATATGTTCGCCAAGTGTTCCTGGCTCCCGCCCCGGGAACGAAAACCACTCGCATTTCATGGCGCAGGCATTCAGATGCTCTGCAAAGGCCCGCGACAGGGTCGTTTTACCAGAGCCGTCTGGGCCTTCAAAAATAAAAAGCTTTCCGGTTTGTGACATACTTACTTGCTCGGTTGTGGAATAGGCTTGGCGGCAACTGCATTGGTTGGTTGCATCGTTACTTGTGCGGGTTGGGTTGCACTGCTTGTCGGCTGTATGTTGCCGCGTAAAAATAAAAAGATGAATCCAAATACAATGGTAACCAATATTCCGAGGCTCCAGTTCAATACGCGAACGTTGGTTTGCACCTCTTGAATTTCTTTTCTGAGTTGACCGGGGGAAGCAATTTCACCTTGCATCCGCATTACATCCTCCGTGGATATTTCACTCTGGTTTATGCGTGTGCCTTTATAGGTGTCACTTGTAGTCCTGTCCAAATCACAAAACCACAGCAAAAAAACCCGCTGCTTGCGTTGTAGAACAATGTTTTGACTCCCTGCATTGTAAACCGAGAACTTGAGCCTGCCCTGAAAACCTGAGTCCACATGAAATCCTGAAACGTTTATTAGCCCCCTGAATTTCACGCCGGCTTTTATAGATATAAGGCCAATCGCGCTATTGGGAATAAATACTTTCTCTTCGGTCAGCAAAAGACAGAATTGCCCCGGCGGAATCACGAGCTGCTCTCCTTCATCCAAAACCGTCTTTTTATTCTCGTCGTCCGAGGTGAGAAATGCCTCGGGGCCAAGACCAAGCTCGTAAGCGCCGTGCGCTACCGCCTTCTCATCGTATGGCTCAACAAGGGGGTTTTTGGCCGTTATTTCCTTGATTTTTTCGCTGCTCCAGAATGACATAATAATTTTAGTTTTAGATTTTTAATTGCTGGGTTTTTGCACCACCATGCAAAATGGCTTTCAACTGCTTGGCTACAGGCTCCAACTCCGACTTGTTGACGTCTCCTAACTTTGCACACGCGGCAATGCAGGTCATCCGCGTAAAACGCAACTTCATCTCATGGGCCATAAATTTGCCCAACCGGCAAAGCCCCATGTAATTTCCGTATGCCTTTTCAAAAATATGCTGCGTCGCATAAAAACCAGTTACTGCCAAACCGTCAGTGCCATTGGCACCCAGAGGCGTAAAACAAACCTGATGCAAACAAGGAAATCCCAATCGCCGGCCATCGGTATGATCGTGCCGTGGGTCAAACACCGAAAGCTGGAGAGCGCTGTGGCGGTGATTTTGTTTATGCCATGTGGCGATCACATGCTCCAACTGGTTTATGGGATTGTCACCATTTTCAAAAGCGATCAGACGTTGGAAGTATGTTCCCCGGTTGTTGGCGGGACATTTTTTGACCTGCGGCCAGGTATGCACCATGTATCTTTGATAAAGCAGTGCCCGTTCGCGGGCTGGATTCCAAAGTGATTCTGGAAAAATCGTGTTAGCGACCGTGTTACAGGAGGTTCTGTGGCTGGACAAAGCTTCGTCCAGCACCCGCCTGATTGGAAGACTTTCCTCAACCATGCTGTCATTGATGCCGTCAACTGACACAATTAATGGCTTTAGCTCCGAGCACCCTGGCTGCATCAGCGTCAAAAATGCCTCGGCCCAAGCAACGGATAGATTATTTGATTCGATTGGACTATTCATTTGCTACCTCTTCAAAGTGCCGATAGACGCTGCGCCCAACATAAGATTGACGGCTGACACGAACAAAACTGGCCCAATCCGCTGCTGAATCTGAAAGCCGGCCTCGTCCCGGTTGGACGGCTTCAAAAACTCCGCCTTTGTCGGTTTGCTCTACCTTTGTCAGACAAATGCCTTCGCTGATGGCATCAGCCTGGGTTAAAAGTAAATCTCCAACTTCCAAATCAATTGCTCTTGCCCTCCAAAAATTGTCCACCATCACCAGTTGTCGTTTGGGATCGGAAATAAATGCCGAGCGTATATCTTTGAGCGATATACTCGCCAACTTATCGGATTGCTGTCTGGTCATCAATTCCATGATGGCCATGTGTTGAATCAGGGCGGTATATGTCACGCCGAACAGGTTTGATATTCTGTAAATTTGCTC
>CAYPTV010000078.1:6932-9694 GCA_964413505.1 uncultured Bifidobacteriaceae bacterium
GGGAGAGTTTGAATACATCCCCTCAAGGCTTGGAATATCCGCGAACCAAACCCCGATGTTGAGATCTTCAGCCAGATCGTAAATGCAAATCGGGTTCAGGAAATTTTCCTTGGTTTTGCGAATTTCAAGGGCGGCCGCCAAGGCTTTCCGCGCTAGGTCTTTCCGGGTTAACATTATTTGCCCTCCGGCGTCTTGAGGGCTTGAAGAAGCGCTAGAACTTTCTCCAGATCGTTGTTTTTTAGTTTTGCCAGTTCTCGCGCCGCCAATTGTATCTTGTCATTGGCACCACCGGCCAAGTCAGTATTTGTGCAGCCAAGCCAATCAAGACTGACACCATAAATCTCGGCCAGCTTGGCCATTTCGGTCGCAGTAACATTTCGCCTTCCAGCTTCTGCCTCGGATATTGAAGGGCGATGTAAATTCAAGATTTTAGCAACTTGAGCTTGAGACAATCCCGCTTGTTTACGTGCCAGCGCCAATCTCGACGCTATGGCTTCTTTTTTTTTCTGTTCGTTATCCATAATAATTTCTATTGGCAGAGTTCCACGAGTCGGTCAACGATCTCTCCAACCGTCAAGGCCCGCCGGGCGTCTTTGGAGACAAAAACATTGATCTCTCCTTTGGGGGATTTGAATTCACACTTTAATTTCGTGCTCAGAAGGAAAGTGGTTTCCACTCCCCGCAAGCTGTCGAAGTGTTCCAAATCATTTATGGGGCAGGTGTTTTTATCAATGGGCACGGGCGCATGCCCGCTTAGTTCTTGAACCTCGCGTATTGCTTCCATCAACTCCCGCTCGATACTGTTCCTGTCCATAGGTAAGAATATATTACCACTTGTCGGCAGTGCGTCAACTGCTTTTGCAAAAAAAAGCGCATGGCCAATCAGGGGTGTATTTTACAAGGAAATCCGGCCAGAACCTCAAATTGCAACCGTCAATAATGGTCACCAAAAGGAATTGTTCAGTCTCAACTGACGGCGGCGAACAGAGACCGAACCGACCGGATGCCCGGTGCGCTGCGCAACTGCTTCATCGGGCAACTTGCCCAGCAGATGATCCTCCGCCGGTGTCCAACGCCGGTGGCGGGGATACAGTTTTGGAAGTTTGAGTTTTCCCCGGCGAACCTTGACAGATTCGAGGGTGCGGCCTAGCCGCCGTGCGATTTCTTCATCAGGTAGTTTGCCAAGCAAACTGATTTCCTTCACAGACCAGCTTCGCCTTTGGCCATTGAACTTGGGAATGCCAAAGCTAATGCGGCGGGCTTGAATGGCAAACATCGTCCGGCCCAGTTGACCAGCCAATTTGTCGTCAGGTAAAGTGCCGAGCAATTTGTCTTCTGCCGGTGTGTAGGGACGGCTTTTTGCTTTGGGATCAGGGATTGCGCGTATGCCGAGCTTGGCACGGCGTTGTCCGACCGCCTGCACCGAGCGATGTATGCGTTTGGCAATCTCCGCGTCTGGAATCCCGCCGAACAGGGCGTCTTCCTGCGCCGTCCAACCATTCGGAAAAACGCGCGGCATGGGTGGGATGCCAAGAATTCGGCGATGTTGCAGCACCGCATTGCGCGTGCGTCCCAAACGCATGGCAATCACCTTGTCTTCTGCCGTGCCTAGGATTTTTTCTTCCGCCCGCGTCCATTTCTTAAATTTGTGCGGTCGGAACGCCGGGATGTGAAGCGCGATACGATGCCGCGCTACATCATGCACAGGCCGGCGAAACCTCCGGGCCAGTTCCTCATCAAAATAGCGGCCCAACAATTTGGTTTCACGCGCGGTCCAACGTCGTGGTGGTGTTACCAACCGGATGCGCCGCCGTTGGCGTTCCTCGACAATTTCCTTGATGGTGCGTCCAGTGCGGCGAGCAAGGACGGAGTCGGGCACTTTCCCAATTAGCTTCAGTTCAGCTATTGTCCATCGTGCTTCGCGACGGTGTTTGATGGCAGCGGCCATTGATTGCAAATTTTGATTGCCCTGTTTGAACGTCATATACGACATCCAAATCTGAATCGTAAACCAACTTGTTTTGGAATTCCATGCTGGAGTGGTTCTACGGTTATACCGTTTCCGCCGCCGCCATGTTTTGAAATTCCGTGGCGATTTCCGCGTGCTTCGCCTTCAGATACTTGGCCACCCGCGTGTTTTTCAGCAGGGCTTTGATATAGGTGGAGGCGGTTTGCAGGGTGAACATGTTTTCTTTGTAATTTTCGGTGATCGCTTTCATGCCGCTCTCCAGCGTAACCATTTCCTGCTCCATTTTGGCAATGGATTCGGCGGTCATGCCCTTCTTCTTTTTTGGCTGGTCGGCGGACACCTGTAATTCCTTGCGCGTGACCAAGACCAGCCCCTCGGCATACCCGGCATGATAATTATTCGCGTCAATCATCAGCCGCGCGATTTCAACCTGCCGCTCGGCCGTCACCTTTTTCAGCAGTCGGAGGGATTTGGGCGGAATGGGTTTGTCTTTCAGCAATTCCACGGCTTCATGGTTGATGCCCACCAACAGATTCAACGAGGCTTTCACCCCCTGTGTTGAAATGTTCAGCGCCGCCGCGATGCGTTCCAGACTTGCGCCGTTTTTCACGGCTCGTGAGATCATTTTGTGTTCCTGAATCGCTGGCAGCCGGCTGATGCGCGCGTTGTAGGTGAAACCTTCGTCGTCGTTGGCGATGATGCAGTCGGCTGCGGTCATTCCCAATTCTTTCATCGCACAGTGGCGCATGTGTCCGTTCACCAGCATGTATTTCCCCGGCTGGCCTTTTTGCGG
>CAYPTV010000079.1:0-9639 GCA_964413505.1 uncultured Bifidobacteriaceae bacterium
GTGTATTGGCCGACAGAAGTTGAGGTGGGGACGTTCTGGTAACTATAGTTGCCAAAACCTTTCGTCTGCCAGCAGGACGGCACGGGGATGGTGGTCTGGACATTGTTGCTCCGCCCGCCGCCGGTCATAAAAAATTGCCAGGGCACGGTGTGATCCTTGTCTGTGCCGGAAAGATATTGGATAAGAGTATTGGTCGGCGGCGGCGGATTGGCGGCAAGAGTAGTAAATGATTGCGAAGGCATGGCCCAGGTTAGTCCGGCAACATTTGTCGCAGTCGCAGCGTAGTAATAAGTCGTGTTAGTAGCCAAACCGGTGGCGGCATAATCAAAAACTCCACTTTGCAATCCTAAAGCAACGCTATTACTCCAGCCAGCGATGTTGGTGCCGCCGTCAGCCGGACCATAATACAAAGCAGTCAACGGCGTGTCGTTGCCGGTCGAAAGCACCTGGCCGTTCAGCGAGGCGGTCGTCGCCAGGATGGAAGTCGCGGGCAGGTTTGTCACCGTCGGCGAAGTCACCGCCAGCGTCGTGAAATTTTTCGAGGCCGCGTCCCACGCGACGCCCGCCGAGTTTGAAGCGGACGCGGCAAAATAATAAGTCGTGCCGCCCGTCAAATTGGAAATCGCCGCCGCAAAATTTCCGGTCTGCAAACCCAGCGCGAGGGTGGAAGTCCACGCCGCCGGATTCGTCCCGCCGTCGGTCAGGCCAAAATACAAAACGACATTGGGCGTCTGGCCGCCGGTCGAAATCACATTGCCGTTCAAGGTCGCGGTCGTTCCGGTGAGGTTCGACGCAGGCAGATTCGTGACGCTCGCAAGGTTCGTGACGCCCGGATTGAAATGGAGGACAACCAAGTTGCTCAAAGTAAGGATCGAATAAGAACTCGAATTTGTCGGCGTCGTTCCCAGCCAGACGGGTGTGGCGTTGAAACTGCCCAGAATGCTGGCCGAACCGCCGGTCAGCGTGAAAAGCGCATAATCAGTGTTTTGATCCAAACTCGCGGAGTTAATTCCAACGTTGACATTGCTGCAATTCAAAACGCTGCTTCCGCCGCTCAAGATGATCTGGTCGTTGCCGCTGCCGGCCGCGTTGGTGTTCAAATCGAAATCCGCCTCGGCGCCGCTGTTGTAAGTGAGGTTGCCGGCGATGGTATTGGTCACGCCGCCGTTAGGATGAGTATGCCCGCCACTTTTGACCGTCACGCTGCCGGAAATGGTTCCGCTGCCACCGTTCGTGCTGCCGCTGTTCACGATCACGCTCCCGATGATTGATCCGTTGATGAGCAGGTTGCCGCCGTTGTTGGTGGTGTTGCCGGTGTAAGTGTTCGGGCCGCTCAAAATCTGCGTGCCGCTGCCGGTCTTGGTCAGGGACAACGTGCCGGTGGTGTTCTGGATGACGCCGCTGAACGAGCCGCCGGAGTTGCCGCCGCCCACGGTCAGCATGGGCGTCCCGCTTGTCCCGTCCACGGTGCCGCCACCATTCAGACCGTCAATGGTGTCGTTCAGACCCGCCATGTTCAACGTGCCGTTATTGGTCACGCTGCTGCCGCTCGGAATCGCATTGGCTATGCCCAGCGTCAGCGTGCCGGCAGTGATGGCCGTCGCACCCGTGTAACTGTTCGCCGCAGAAAGCGTCAGCCCCGAACTGGTCGAATTCTGCGTGACGGACGCATTGGGCCCGATGACGCCATTCATGGTTACACCCGCGCTGCCCGTCCCTAAGTTTTGTATCGCAATGCTGCTCCCGCTCCCGCCAATGCCGTAGTTCATCGTGATGCCCTTGGTGCTGGCAACCCGCAGATACAAATTGTGCCCGGCTGACGCGGAGGTGATGGTGTTCGCCGTCGTCCCGCCTTCGATCACGGCGCTATGCGTATCGGTCGTGTAAAAGGTCAGATCCGAGTTCGCCGTGGCCGTCGTTCCCATGATGAGGTTGGGAAAAACATTCGCGTTGCCGCTTCCCCGGCTTTCAATGCACGCACTCACATCCCCCGCAAGATTGTTGCCGCCGCCCGTGTTGTCCATCGTCAGGGCAAAACCGCCGTCGGCAATCTCCCACACTCGCGCCCCGCTGTTGGGGCTTTCCACGATGCCAATCGTGTGCGCCGCATCCAAAGTCACTATGACCGGACTGCTGCCACCGTTGCCGTTTTTCACCACGACGTTGCCCGCGCCCTCAGGTATGCTGGCGGGCGTCCAGACCGTGGTCGCGCTCCAGTTGCTCGGGCTGGGCGCGGTTTCAGAATAGGTCCAAGTCGTCACCGCAGCGCGAACGTCTGCCGCACCGAACAAAATCAGCCAGCAATGACAAATTGCGGCGGCCAAAAAAATCCTGAACTTCATGTTTTGTTTTATTTGGAATTATTGTTGCAGGACGCGGTAGAAACGATCTGGATAATTGGCGGCGTTCGGGTCAAACCAATTGAACAGGTTGGTCGCCGTCGTGTTGGTGCTGATGGGCGTCCAGTTAATCAGATTGGTCGAGGCCTGCAGCACATAATTGCTGCCGGTCGCGCCGGCAAACCCCAACTGGAACACGTTGTTGGAAAAAGCCGCAGAGGTGAAATACAGCGGCTGCACGAGAAACAGCGCGCTGGCGGCGACGCTGTTGTTGAAATTGGTTTCAAAGGCGTTCGCCGAAACGGTCGCATTTTTGAACAAATTGAACGCGCCGGAATACCGGAACGAATTGGTCGTGGGCAGCGTGCTGTCGAGCGTGTAATAAATCATCGCGTTCGTGTCGGGCGGCTGCAAAGTGACGCTGACCGAGGCGACATAGCTGCCGCCGTTGGGCGTGATGGCCGGCGGCGCGAGCGCGGACATGCCGGGCAGGCTGTTGATCCAGTCGGTGAACACCTGCACGGCATTGGTGTCAATCAAGGCGCGGGCAAGCGGCGGCATTTTGTAGGTCGCGTTGGTCGTGTTCATGCGCTGCCAGATCATCGAGCGCCAGACATCGCGCGGCGCGATGATTTTCGTGTTGTCATAGCCCAGTGAAACCGACGCCGGATAATTGGTGATGTTCTGCTGCGCCGGCGGCGTGTCGTAGCGCGCGTCAAACGTAATGCCCGTGCCGCCAGGCTGGTGGCACTGCGCGCAGTTTGCGTCGAGATAGGAACGGCTGCGCTCCTCCAGAGACGCATTGAGGTTGGTCAGTGCGGAAAGTTTTTCAAAATTGGTGATGGCCGCCTCGTCGAAAGCCGGATTGAAAAGTCCGAGCCGGTTCAACGTGCGCAACTGGTTGTCGGTGACGCCGGTGGATGGATAAGTCTGGTTGTTGTTCAACTGCCGCGTGTTGACGCCGAGGACGTAATTGGCCACGGGCGTGTGGCACTGGAGGCAATCCGAAGGGCTGGGATAATACCACGTCTGCGTGCTCATGCCGGTCGCGTTGGTGATCACAATATTTTCGAGCAGACTGCTGGTGAGCAGGTCGGCGTCGCTGTTGTCGGCGCGCCATTTGTAAGTCACGCCATAAACCGCGCCGTTGATGTCGCGCACGAGCAGCCTCGTTTCGAGGCGATGCCTCACGTTCGGATTGGTCGTATCGGTGTTCAACTCAAAGGTTTTTACGAAAACCGTTCCGGCGGGGAACGTCCATGTGCCGGTCGGCGCGAAAGTGATTTGTTCGCTCGGCGTGATGAGGCCGCCGTTGTTCGGAATGGCGATGTAGCGCGTCTTCAACGCGCCGTCGGACCAGAGCGGCGTGTTGGGGATGTAAAGAATCAAACCGCTCGCCGGCGTCATGCCCGGGGTGTCGCTGAAAATGCCGGTCTGCGACAAGTTCGTCGGCATCGCGCCATTGAAAGTTGTCGGCATGTTGAAGAACGGCGAAACGGTTCCGTTGTTTGTGAGTCCGTAAGGCTGGCCGCTGCCGGCGGCGACGGTGATGGCGACTGGCGCGGAAGTGCTGCTCAAGCCGCTGCCGTCCACGGCCACGGCGGTCAGGGAATAATTGCCCGCCGCCACGCCGGTGGCCGTGATGGTGTAAGGCAAATTAGTGGCGCTGCCGAGGAAGGTGCTGTTCGCGTAAAAACTCACGAGGCTGATCGGATTGTAAGGAGCGTCGGCGTCGGCGCTGACCGTCACGCTCGCAGCATCGGTGAAATTAGTAGCGCTGCCGGTCGGCGCGGTCAGAACAATCGAAGGCGGCGGATTGGTGAACGGATACAATTGCAACTGCGGCACGACGGCCTGCGGCGTCGAGGGACTGCTCCACGACAATTGCGCCGAGGCGTTGCCGGTGCTTTGGAAATAATCCAGCCGGATATTGTAAAGCTGCTGGGAGTTGAGGGCGATTGTTCCGCTGTTGGTGGTTGTGGACGTATGCGTCGTCCAGTCGTTGACGAGCAATTGTCCGTTGATCCACAGCCGCACGCCATCGTTTGCGACAGTCGTGAAAGTGTAGGTCTCGTTGAATTGCGGCTGCACCGCTCCCGTCCAGCGCACCGTATAATTGGTTGCGCCAATCGTCGGATCCGGGCCGGCCGCGTTCCAGTTGAAATTCACAACCGCGTCGGTGCGCGTCAGTGTCGGCAAGGTGTTGAATGTTACATTGGTGAAGGCCACGCTGGTGGTGTTGGTCCAGTATTGGCCCAACAACCCGCTGCCACTGCCCCCGGCAGCCGTGTTGATGAACGACGCGCCCGTCACCGCGCTGTTGACCGCGCCGGACGAGAGCGCAACGGCCTGGACCAGCGCATTGCTCGCCAGGAGAAACGGGCCGGAATAAAGGGTGGAACCGGAGGTCGGAGCCGTCCCGTCCAGCGTGTAATAAATGGAAACGCCCGGCGTCGAATCGGCGAGCGACACGTTCACGGAATTGGTGAACGCGCCGCCATCGGGCGAAATGGTGGGCGCGGGCAGAAAAATTGCCAGTCCATAAACGGACAAGGCCATTTCCGCGCCGACATAAACTTTGCCGCCCGCGACGACGGGCGCAGTCATTTTCACAGCGCCGCCGGGATTGTCGCGCGAAAGATTTTGGCTGGAGTTGTAAAGTTCAACCGCCAGATTGGTCGCGTTGTAGGCGTGCAAGACCGCAGGGCCGCTGCTGGAATAAGCGCCGGGATCGGTCGCCCAGACGATGCCATTGTTCGTGCCGCTGGCGGAGACGACCGGCGAGCCGGTGAAGGCTCCGAGGGTGGTTGCCGACGTGGATTCAGGCGTGGTTACGATCACGCCGTTGGTGATGACGAAGGCGCGCACCTTGTCCGTCTTGCCCGTGTAAAAAATCCGGTTGTTCCAATAAGCCGGCACGGCATAACTGCCGCCGCCGCCTACCGCGCCGATGACGGGCTGGACAATCTGGCTGTCAGTTCCATTCATGCCATCGGTGCCGTTGTAATGCCCCAGGTTGTCGCGATCCAACAAATAGATGGTTCCAAACTTGCCCGCGCCGACAAGCAGGTGCGGATGTGCCGCGCTTCCCGCCGTGTCAGGCAACAGCATCGGGCCGCCGGAACCGAGATCCGTGTCGCCATTTTTGAGGGTGAGTTGATTGTAGGGGGTGAAATAGTCCGCCACCGCCAGCTTGTTTGTGGTCGCGAGCTTCACAAAGCTGTCGCCGTAATCGGAGCCGCCGGTGTTGACGTCGAACGTCCCGTTGGCGGTTTCAAGATACAGATTGGTGCCGGCATCAACGACCAGGCCGCCGCCGCCCATCCAAAGCGCGCCCTGGGTATTGTTGGGATTGGTGTTATAGACATAGTTGGTCAGTTGCAACAGATTGGTCGCGTTGAAACCGATCAGCCAGCCATGATAAGAATTCTTGTCCTGATAGCTGCCGTAGGCGACATACAAAATTCCGCCCGCCAGCGTCAGCGCAGGCCGGGCGGAATGAAACTGCGCCACAAACGGCACGACGCTCCCGTTGCCGTCCGAAGCCGTTCCCGGAACGGAAGCCGCCACGACCACCGGGCTGTAAGACTGCTCGTTTCCAGTCGCGACGTTCAACGCATGAATCAGGTGGGTGTAGATTCCGTTCGTATAAATGCCCGTGTCCAAATACATCGTGCCAGTCGCCGGATCAATCACCGGCGTCCCATGGATGCCGATGTTGGACGGACTCATGTCACCATCCGGTTTTTGGCCGACCAAAGTGTATAAAACGGGCGGCCCGAGGTTGGTTTTCCAAAGCAGCCCGCCGTTCGCCCCGGCGTTGCTGTCGGCGTCAAATGCATAGACGGTGTTGTTTTCGGTGGTGACGAAGACCACGTTATGCACTCCCTGTCCGGGAATGTTCACATTCGTCATGATCAACGGCTGGGCGTAAACGTAGCCGTCCACCGTGGAAGTAAATAATTTCCCGAAGTTGGTGGCGTTCACATTTGCCAGCGTCAGCAGCGTTTCGTTTGTGTTCTGGCCCTGCCGCGTGTTGTCGTAGTGAAACGTCAGCACCGGCACGCGTGTCAACGCCAGTGTCGTAAATGTTTTTGACGGCCCGCCCCACGCGACGCCCGCCGAGTTGGAGGCGGACGCATTGAAATAATAGGCGGTGTTGCCCGCGAGTCCCGCCACTTGCGAGGAAAATGCCCCGGTTTGCGCGCCCAAGGAAACCATGTTCGTCCACGCCGCTGGATTTGTCCCGCCGTCATTCATGCCGTAATAAAGCCGGACGGTCGGCGCATCATTGCCCGTCGAAAGCACCTGGCCGTTCAGCGTGGCGAGCGCGGAAAAAACCAGGGTCGCGGGCAGATTCGTCACCACCGGCGGGTAAATTGCAACGGTCGTGAAATTTTTTGAACTCACATCCCAGGAGACACCCGCCGAGTTTGAAGCGCTCGCGGCAAAATAATAAGCCGTGTTTGGCGACAATCCGAAAACCGTGCTGGAAAAATTCCCATTTTGAGTTCCCATCGAAATGTTGCTGCTCCAGTTGGCCGCATTCGTGCCGCCATCGGTCGTTCCATAATACAAAGTGACCGTCGGCGTCTGGCCGCCCGTCGAAATCATCTGGCCGTTCAACGTCGCGGAAGTTCCGGTGATGTTCGACGCGGGCAGGTTCGTCACCACCGCATTCGTCGTTGGCAGCAATGAGACCACCGTGATGGCGCCATTGACAGACACGCTGTTGCTCCACGCCAACCCCGCCGTCAAAGCCGGCAGATTGGTGGCATTGAAAGCATTTGCAAAAGCCGCGGCGTTGAACACGGTGAATGTGTCTCCGCCTTGCAGCGTCGGGCCGACATTCGTCGCCGTGAGCGTGCCGCCGAACGTGAGCGTGTTGAGTCCGGAAATTTTGGCGGCGGTTTGCGCGTTGGTCCGGTTCAGCGTGAAGACAATATTGCCCGCCAAGCTCAGGTTGTTGCTGATGGTCAGCGTCGAGATGTCCGTGCCGCCCAGACCGGGCTGCAACGTGCCGCCGCTTTGCACCGTCACCGGGCTGGTGATGAGGCCGGTGCCGCCCAGCGTGCCGCCCTTGCCGGTGACGGCGGTGCCGCCCAGCAAACCGTTCACCAGAAAAACTCCGTTGCTGATCGTCGTGCCCCCGCTGTAAGTGTTCGTTCCGCTGAAAATTTGCGTGCCGCTGCCGGTCTTGGTCAGTGACAATGTGCCGCTGCTGTTTTTGATTATGCCGCTGAACGAGCCGCTGGAGTTGCCGCCGCCCACGGTCAGCATGGGCGTCCCACTTGACCCGTCCACAGTGCCGCCACCATTCAGACCGGCAATGGTGTCGTTCAAACCCGCCATGTTCAACGTGCCGTTATTGGTCACGCTGCTGCCGCTCGGAATCGCATTGGCTATGCCCAGCGTCAGCGTGCCGGCAGTGATGGTCGTCGCGCCCGTGTAGCTGTTCGCAAATGAAAGCGTCAGCCCCGAAGTGCTGCTGTTCTCGGTGACGCCGGCATTTGGCCCGATGGAATGGGAGAGCGTCACCGCATTGGCCGATGTGCTGAGGTTGGTGATCGAAATCATGCTCCCCGATGCGCCGATGGTGCCGTTGATATTCAGTGCGCCCGATCCGTTGCGGCGAAGGTTAAGGCCGACCGCGTTGACGGCGGTGATGTTCCCGCCGATCGTGGTAGTGCCGGCCTGGTTTTGTCCGATGTCACAAGTCACATTCGCCAGCGAGATGGGAGGATTCACGGTCAAGGTCCCGGCATTGGCGTTCTGCATGATGGAGCCGACACTGGCGTTGCCGAAAGGCTGGTTCGCGGCAGAAATGCCAGTGCCATCAATCGTAAAAACATGCGTGCCGTCTGAATTGAAAGTGGAGGTGTGGCCGCCGCTGTTGTTGACCTTGATGGAACCAATCGTGACGTTGACATCCAAGGTGAGCGTGGATGCCGCCGGACTACCCACCGCAGGGTCGTTACACATGTCGCCGGGACTGTTTCCCGGCACGCCACCCGTCCAAGTGGCCGCGCTGAAGTTTCCGGTGGAACCGGCGGCATAAGTGTGGAGCGTATTGGCGGCACGGACATTCGCCGCACCGAGCATAATCAGCCAGCAATGACAAATTGCGGCACACAAACTCTTTTTAGCCTTCACGCTTTTGACTTAAAACCCGCAACCTCCAAAATTGAATTTAATGCAATTACGGGGACATGGAACCCGCCCTTGAAAAGCAGAACGGCTAGACACTTTTTTTTCATCAAAGCAACAGTGGTTAAGGCTTAATTGGTTTAATCTGACATGTTTTCAACCAAAAGCAAGGGCACCTTGGGCTATATGGCCCAACGCAATACGGCCTGTTTGGTGGCCGGCAGTTTGGCCGTGGCACAGCCTCGACGCTGCACATTTTGAGGTCCCAAGTGCATAATATCACTGATTTCTTGCCCAAAATGCCGCCGTTCGCTCAAAAGATTGCGTCGTTCGTGAAATTGACCCCTCCGTTCGTGATTTTAAGAGTGCCGTTCGTAGTTTTGCGTGATGCCGTTGGTAAAATGGCCGGTTCCATCCGCTGCACAACGCCGTTACGCCGACGCGCGACGCAGCCTGTCCGCGATGCCCGACCATTCCGGCAAATCCGGCGGTGCTTCCACGACAATCAAATCCGCGCCCGCCTCGTCGCAGCGGTGCAACTCTGCATAAATCGCCCGGGCGAATGCTTCTGCATCGTGGGGTATCACGCTCACACCCGCAAAATTTTCTGCGGAAGGAATTTGCGTGTGCGCGATGATGAAGCAAGTTGAGGGTTGAAAGTTAAAAGTTGAAAGTCGGGAGCGCAAATCCATTTCATCACGCCAGTTTAGGACAAGCAGTTTTGCCTTCGGCGAATAATGTTTTTTTAACAAACCCGGACTGCGCAACGCGGAACCCGGACTTTGGACTTTGGACTTTGGACTTTGGACTTCACCGTAAACGGCAGCCAGCGATTCGGCGTGGATCATCCCCGGACGCAAAATTGTTGGCGGCGAAACCGTCAAATCCAAAACAGTTGACTCGATTCCAACCTGCGACTGCCCGCCGTCCACAATCAGCGGAATTTTCCCGCCAAGCTGCTGGCGGACGTGCTCCGCGTTCGTCGGCGAAACGCGCTCGGACAAATTCGCGCTCGGCGCGGCCAGCGGAAAACCGCATTCGCGGATGACGGCTTGAATGAACGGATGGCCCGGCCAGCGGATGCCGACGGTCGCGCCGCCGGCGGTCACAATTTGAGGAACTTTTTCCGCGCGCGGCAAAACCATTGTCAACG
>CAYPTV010000080.1:0-9624 GCA_964413505.1 uncultured Bifidobacteriaceae bacterium
CCAGGCGCTCATCATCCTGCGCCATGATCTGCAATGCGCCGTGCCGCCGAAGGCCAGCGGCATTTTGTCCGGCGATTTCAAGATCGGCAACGTGACGAGCCTGGGCATCAGCGACCCGGTGGACGCCGAGATTTACACCGCGACCGGCGCGTTGAGCGACAAAACGCCGTGGGGCGAAATCCAGCGCGTGACCTACGAATTGAAAAGTTCCACGACCGGCAGCACGGCTGGCAGGGATTTGTATCGCAGCGTCACGCGGAATCTTTTGACGACGGCGACGCCGGACGTGGAAGACCAGTTGATGATCCGCGGCGTGGACAGCGTGCAATTTTCCGCCTACGACGGCTCGCAGTGGAACGACTCGTGGGACACGACCGACACGACTTCGGCGAACACGAACCTGCCGGTCGCCGTGCGCGTGGACATCCAGCTCACCAGCAGCGGCAAAAATGCGTCGCCGGTTGAAATGTTGGTGCCGATTGATTCACAGACGCGCACGAACTCGACGAGCACCGTTGGAGCTGGAAGTTGAAATGAAATTGAAAGATACAAATTCACGAAATGATTTCCGCCGCGCCGAACGTGCGTCGGTCCTCATCATCGTGCTTTGGATCACCATCGGGCTGGTCGGCATCACGCTGTATTTCGCGAATTCGATGACGCTGGAGCTTCGCGCGTCGGACAACCGCGTGAACGGCCTCGCAGCGGATCAGGCCATCGAAGGCGCGGTGCGCTACGTCGGCTACGCGCTCGCCAATTACGCCACCAACGGCACTATCCCGACCAACGCGCAGTTCACCTGCGAAAACGTGCCGATCGGCGACGCGCATTTCTGGATCATCGGTCGCGATAATTCGGGTGCGGCACCTTCGACCGAGCCGACCTTCGGCTTGATTGACGAAGGCTCGAAGCTGAACCTGAACCGCGCCAACACAAACATGCTCACTTATCTGCCGAACATGACTACCGACCTGGCCGGCGCTATCTTGGACTGGCGCAGCACCAACGGCAGCGGCGACTACGCGTTGAATTATGCGACGCTGGGTTACGACGACAAAAATGCGCCGTTCGAATCGGTGGACGAACTGCGGCTGGTTTATGGCATGACCATTGATGTTCTGGCCGGCGACGACATCAACCGCAACGGCGTGCTCGACGCGAACGAAAAAAGTTCCACCGGCGGCACGACGCCGAATTTTGGATTACTGGAATACACGACCGTTTACAGCCGTGAGCCGAATTTTCATTCCGACGGCACTTCGCTGACGAACGTGAACACCGCGACGGAGGACAATTTCAACACGCTTTTCCAAGCCGCCGGAATCAACAACGCCGGCGCAACCGCGACGGCCATCTACCGCAGCATTCATCCTCCGGCTCCGAGTCCGGCAGTGCCTTGTGCGGGCGCATTGGATTTTTGCAACCGCTGTCTGGCTGCGGGCATGAGCGCCAGTGACTTTGCGAAAATTTACAACAGCGTCACCACCAGCACCAACACTTACATTTATGGCCGGGTCAACGTCAACACCGCCAGCGAGACGGTGCTGACGGCGCTGCTCATGGGTGTTTTCATTGACCAAGATACCGCAACTGGTGCGGCGCAATCGCTTATTGCTTATCGGCAGCAAAATCCGACCGCCTTGACTTCGCCCGCGTGGCTTGTCACGGCGCTAGGAAATAACTCAGGCGTGGTGGCAGCGCTGGCGAGCCGCGATTATGTCACTACGAAAAGTTTTCAATTCACGGCGGACATCGCGGCGGTCGGGCCGCTGGGCCGCGGCTACCGGCGCGTGAAATTCATTTTCGACATCACCGATGGAACGCCCAAGATTCTTTACCGCCAGGATTTGAGCCGGCTCGGCTGGGCGCTCGGAGAAAAAGCCCGCGAAACTTTGGTCGCCAACAACACGCAATGAGCAACATCTTGAAAATCAATTTTCGGAAAAGCAAACGTCTGACCACCTTGCTCGGCCTTACTTTGGACGGCAGCCGGCTTGAAGGCGCGGTGCTGCGCCGCACGAACGGCTCGCTGCAATTGCTGCAGTCGTTTTCCGCCACGCTCACGCTCGATCCGCTGACCGCCGCGCCGGAACTGGTCGCCCGCGAAATTCGCAACCAGCTTGACGCCGCCGGAGTGCGCGTGCGCGATTGCATAGTCGGCGTGCCGTTGAAATGGGCGCTGACAGGCCAGACGGAACTGCCGCAACTGGCGGCGGCGGACGCCGCGAGCCTGCTGCAAATCGAGGCGGAAAAAAGTTTTCCCTGCGACGTGGCGACTTTGCGGATGGCCGATTCGCGATGCGCGCTGCCCGGCGGAAGGCAATATGTGACGATTGCGGGAATTTCCAACAGCCAGCTTGCGACGTTGGAACAGGTTTTGACGGCGGCGAAATTGAAGCTTGCCGGAATTACGCTCGGACTTTCCGCGCTGCAACCGCCGGGCGTGGAAAATTCCAACGGCGTGCTCGCGCTGGTCGTCGGCGAAAGCCACGTCGGATTGCAGATCACCGCCGGCGGCGGCATCGCGGCTTTGCGTGCGCTCGAAGGCGCGATTGAAAACGAAGGCTCGCGGCGTTCGCTAAACGCGGGGTTGGTGTCGCGCGAGGCGCGCGTGACGCTCGGCCAACTGCCCGCCGAATTGCGTGCGACGGTGAAGCGCATCCGCATTTTCGGCCCGCGCGAACTGGCGCAGCCGCTGGCGGACGAAATGGAATTGCGTTTTGAGCCGGGCGGTTTGCGAGTGGAAGTGGTTTCGGCCTACGCGCCGGGCGAATTTGGCGTGCAGCTTCCGCTGGACGCTTCGCTTTCGGCGGCGTTCAGCCTGGCGGCGCGGCGTCTGGCGGGACAGGCGGCGCCGTTTGAATTTTTGCTGCCGAAGCCGACGCTGTTGCAGCAGTTTTCGGCAAAGTATGCTTCCGGGAAATTAAAAACGGTCGGCGCGATTGCCGCCGGGGTGCTGGTGATTCTCGGCGGGTTGTTCATGTATCAGCAGGTTCAATTGATGCTGCTGAATTCGCAATGGAAGAAAATGGAGGCGAAGGTCACGGAGCTTGACCGCCTGGAGCAGAACATCCAGCAGTTTCATCCTTGGTTTGACGATTCGTTCATCAGCTTGAGCATTCTGCGGCAGCTCACGCTGGCGTTTCCCGAAGATGGTGTGGTCACGGCCAAGACGATTGAAATCCACGACGGCGATGTGGTGACCTGCACCGGCATTGCGCAGTCGCAGGCGGCATTGCTGAGGACGCTGGGCCAGTTGCGCGGGATGGACGGCGTGACCCAAATCAAGGTGGAATCCATCCGCGGCAAGGCGCCGATGCAGTTCACGTTTGATTTCCATTTTGGAAACGGGAGGCAGCCATGAAAATTGAAAACCGCCAGAAATTTTTGCTCATAACAACAATCGCGGTCATCGCGCTTTATGTCGGCGACCTGTTGGTTTTTGAACCGGCTGGAAGATGGTGGTCGTCGCGCTCGCACGCCATCACCACGCTGCGCAGCGAGGTCAGGGACGGGAAGATCATGCTCCAGCGCGAGGCGGGCATCCGCCGCCAGTGGGGCGAAATGAGCGCGAAAATGCTGCCGGACAACACGTCGCTGGCGGAGCAGCAGGTGTTGCGCGCGTTTGACAACTGGTCGCAGGAAAGCGGCGCCATCGTCACGGGCATCACGCCGCAATGGAAGGACGACTCGACGAATTACATGACGCTCAACTGCCGCGTCGAGGCGTCCGGCGACCTGGGGACGTTGAGCCGTTTTGTTTATGACATCGAACAAAACACGGTTGCGCTGAAGCTGGATTCCGTCGAGTTCAGCACGCACGACAACGCGGGACAGCAGCTGACGCTTGGCCTGCAGCTCAACGGGCTGGCCCTGACCACGCTTAAAAAATAATGAAACTCAACCGACCCTGTAAAATCGTCCTGGCGGCCCTGCTCGCGGCGCAAACGTTTGCGGCCGACGCGCAGACCACCAACGCCGTTGCGCCGGCGGATTATCCCAAATTCATCGCGCAGCGGAATATTTTCGACCCGAACCGCGTGCCGAACGTGCCGTGGACGCCAAGGCCGCGGCAGGCATACACACCGCCGGTGGTGAGGCAGGTTGATTCATTTACGCTGGTGGGGATCATCGGTTATGGCGAAGGCCGGATGGCGGGCGTGTATGCTTTTTTTGACGGCACCAGCCCGGACTATCGCAAGACGGCGCAGATGAACGACACCATCGCCAATTTCAAGATCACCGACATCGAGGCGGATTCCGTCACGCTGATGTCCGATACGAACGAGACGACGGTTTTGAGGATCGGCGATCAATTGCACAACGACGGCGTCGGCCACTGGCTTTCCGCCAACGGAACGGCGGCGCGTTACAACAACAACGGACGCTATGGCAGCGGGCGAAACGGCCGATACGGAAACCGCCGGCGCAATTACGGCAATGGCAGCAATGGAAACTACGGCTCCGGGAATTATAACAATGGAAACTACAACAGGCGTGGAAACTATAACAACGCCGCATCCCCGGCATCCGGCGGTTCGCAGATGGACGGCCAAAATTTGCAGAACGACGGAACCGCGCCGGACAACACGGCTTCACCGGACAATTCACCTCCCGACAACATGCCGCCGCCGCCGGATGACAATGCCCCGCCGTCAGCGAACCAGCAAAACAATTGATAACATGCGCACAAAAATTACAACGGACAGGAAACTGAAAATGAAAACCCTCATCAAACTAACTTTGGCGGCGGCCCTGGCTGCCGGAACATTTCAGGCATTTGCGCAAGAAGACGACCCCCTGGCCAGGTTGAGGGCGCAGCGCGCGCAGGCCTTGCAGCAGGCCGGCGGCCCGCCCGCCGACACGGCCGGGACAGCGCCCGCCGCAGCGGAGCCGGCACCGGCCGCGCCCGATGCCACCGCGCCCGCGCCGGCCGCCGCCGATGTCGCGCCGCAAATGGAACAGACAAATTCCGTGCCGGTGCAAATTGTGGAGTCCACCATCAATTATGTTCCCGAGCCGCTGTCCACGAACGGCATCGTCTTCAATTTCCGTAATGCGCCGTTGAACGATGTTTTGACCTACATGAGCGACGCGGCGGGATTCATCATCGTGATGAACACACAGGTGCGCGGCAACGTCAGCGTCATCAACAGCCATCCCATGACGAAGGACGAGGCGTATGATTTGTTGAACACCATCTTGAACCAGAACGGCTACGCCGCGCTCCGCAACGACCGCACTCTGACAATCATGAACAAGAGCGACGCAATCCATCTCGACATTCCCGTCAAGGTCAGCAACGACCCGAAAAACATCCCGAACAACGACGAGATCGTCACGCAGATCATCCCGATCCGGTTCGTGGACGCGCAGCAATTGGTCGTGGACTTGTCGGCGTTCGTCTCGCCGCAGGCCATCATCGTCGCAAACCAGGCTGGCAATTCCATCGTCATCACCGACACGCAGTCGAACATCCGGCATTTGACCGAAATCATCCAGTCCATTGATTCCAGCGCGCAAATGGAAACGGAAATCCATGTGTTCACCATGAAGTATGCCAACCCGAACGACGTCGTGGCCATGCTGACCTCGGTGTTTCCGAGCAGCAACGGCGGTGCTCAAACCACCATCAACATCGGCGGCCGCGGCGGCCGGGGCGGGTTTGGCGGGGGCGGAGGTTTTGGCGGGGGCGGCGGTGGAAACAACGGAGCCACCAGCGCGCAACGGATTCAAAAAGCGCAGCAGGTTCTCGCCGTGGCCGACGGGCGCACCCAATCCGTCGTCGTGACCGCCGCCAAAGACATGATGCAGCAGATTGGCGACATGATTGCTGAAGTGGACGTGCCATCCACGCGCGACACGGAAGTCTATACGATGCCCCTGCACAACGGCGACCCATATCAGGTGGCTGCGGTTTTGCAGGGTATGTTCCAAGGGGCCAATTCCTCTCGCAGCAGCACCACCACGACGGGCACCGACCCGCTGACGACCCGCCAGACGCAAATGAATACATCCAGTTCTTCCTCCAGCGGTTTTGGAACTTCCAGCGGCGGTGGCGGCGGCACGCGCGGCGGCGGCACATTGTTCTGATCAGGCATGAAAATAACCTTTAAGACAAATAAAATTATGAAACTGCAAACATTGACCTGGAACAAAATCCTCGGCTGCGCCCTGATTTTCATCTTCTGCGCCACGATTCAAACTTACGCGCAACGTGGCGGCGGAGGCGGCGGCTTCGGCGGAGGCGGCGGTGGACGTGGCGGTGGTGGCGGCGGCTTTGGGGGCTTTGGCGGATTCGGTGGCTTTGGCGGCGGCGGCTTTGGCGGCGGCATCGGCGGCGCCAACGCGGCAAGGCCCGGCGCCACCACCAGCAGCCAATACAACAACAACGGCACCGTCGGCACCGCGCAGATTTCCGTGGACCCGGACACGCACAACCTCATCATCATCGCCGACAAGGAGACGATGGAGCAGATCCGCCAGGTCCTCGAAAATCTCGACGCGCCAAAACCGCAGGTGCTCATCAAGGTGGTTTTCCTTGAAGTGGACGACAACAAGGCGTCGGCCATCGGTCTCCAAGGCAATTACACCGGTGCAAATCCCGGCTTTGGTTTGGTCACCGGATTTTTGACCAATAATTACACAGTTCAAAACGTTACTACTGTGGCAAGTAGCGGAACAACAACAACTACTCCAACTCTGATTCCATCAATTACCCCAGTCGTTCAGTCTTATAACGTGGGGAATAATTTTGGTCTGCCTGTATCATTGCCGGGGACAGCAGGTGCCGGTGGTATGTATACCGTGCTTGGAAAAGATTTCACCGCCACGCTTCAAGCCATCGCCGCCGCCGGCAAGGCGCAGGTGTTGTCGCGCCCGTCCATCCTCGCGCGCGACGGCCAGCCCGCGCAGATTGTCGTCGGCCAGGAAGTTTATCTGCCCAGCGGCGTTTCCTACACCACCGTCGGCACCGGCGGCGCCACCGTTCCAAACATCAACGGCTCCTATCAAAACGTCGGCATCATCCTCAACGTCACGCCTTTCATCGGCGAGAACGGATTGGTGCAGATGATTCTCCAGCCGCAGACGTCGCAGCTCGACACCTCGACGCCGGGGCAGGTCATCGCCTACGGCAGCAGCTTTTTGAACTCTTCGCCCGTCTATGCGCCGAACATTGACATCCGCTCCGCCAACACCGTCGTCGTCACGCCCGACGGCCAGACCGTCGTCATCGGCGGACTCATCGGCAACACCAAATCGTCCAACGAAAGCAAGATTCCCTTCCTGGGCGACATTCCCTTGTTTGGAAATCTTTTCAAGGAAACGACCAAGAGCGCCGAGAAGCAGGAGCTGCTCATCTTCGTCACGCCGCACATCGTCGAGGCGCCGTCGCAGCTCGCATCGTTGTCCACCACAGAAACGCAGCGGTCCGAACTCATGACCAATTCCATTTCCGAACAGGAACTCGACCAGTATCTGGAGCGGATCCCGGTGAAAAAAAATTGACCGTCGCAATTGTCTTTTCAGCCCGGAACTGGTAACTGAACATCCGTCATGGAACTCAAGCGTCGCAGCACATTGATTTACGGCCTGCTGTTCGGGGTCTGGGCGCTCGTCGTCGCGTGGCAGATCGAGGAGCACAGCCGCGTGCAGGAAGCCGCCCGGCGCGACCTCCGCAGCCGCTCCGCCGAGATTGGCAACACCTTGAGCGCCGTCATGCGCGCCCTGCGCTTCCGCGGCACCGTCCTCCAGCAGCGCCTCGAACCCGTGCTCAACGAGCTGGTCAACGGCCGCACCAACGAACTCGTCAATTCCGGCGGCCTCCTTTCCATCGCCCTCCTCAACACCGCCGGCGAACCCATCGCCGCCGCCGGCGACACCAACCATGTGCCCATGCCCAATGAAGTTCCGGCTGACGGCTATTGGACGCACGACACCGTGACATTTGTAAATCCAATTGAGGGCGCTGTGAATCCCGAAGGCGCGACCAACCCCATGGTCGTCCTGCCTCCGCCGCCCGCCGATTTCACCAACAACTCGCGCGGATTCCGCCGCGAACCGCCGCCGGACGGAACCAATTCCACAAACATCCCCGACTTCGCGGCGCCCCCGGGCACCAATGCCGCCAGCGAGCAGGTTTCCAGCAACGAACCTCCCCCGCCGCCGCCGGATCGCCCGCGCGGAGGAGGCGGCCGGGGCCGTCCGCCGTGGATGCGCGGAATGTCCGACGCCGACTACAACGCGCTCATCGCCCGGCGCGAACTGCACGGACTGGTGCTGACCATGTCCGCGGGAAATTTCCAGGCCATCTGCACGCGCGACCTGTGGATGCGTTTCATCATCGTCTTTTTTGCCGGCATATCCGCGCTGGCAGCCGGGCTGTCCTGGCGCAACACCAGCAAGACCTCCGAGTTGCAAATCCGCCTCATCCGCGCAAGTGAATTGAATTCGCACCTCAAGGAGATGAACCTCGCCGCCGCCGGCCTCGCCCACGAGACCCGCAACCCGCTCAACATCATCCGCGGCATGGCCCAGATGCTTTCCAAGGAATCAAGCGCGCCGCCGGAGATCCGCGACAAGGCCCGCGCCATCGTGGACGAGACCGACAAGGTGACCGTGCAGTTGAACGAATTCATCAACTACTCGCGCCCGCGCGAAGTCCGCCGCACCCGGCTCGTGTTGAATTCCGCCGTGGGCGAAGTGATGCGCGCCCTGGGCCACGACATTGATGAAAAGAAAATCAAGCTGGAGACCAGGGGCGATTTGATTTCCATCGAGGCGGACGAACAACTGCTCCGGCAGATACTGTTCAACCTGCTGCTCAACGCTGTGCAAGCCGTGGGCGGCGAGGGCGAAATCCAAGTCGTCACCGGGCGGCAAAATTCCGCCGAGGCGTTTTTTGAGATTCGCGACAACGGCCCCGGCGTTCCGCCAGACCGCCGCAAGGAGATTTTCAAGCCTTACTTCACCACGCACCAGAAGGGCACCGGCCTGGGCCTCGCGGTCGTGCAGCAGATTGTTCTCGCGCACGGCTGGGAGATTGAATGCCTGCCCAACGAGCCGAAGGGCGCCATTTTCCGCATCACCCATTTGAAGCTGCTCTCCTGATTTCCGCAAGAGAAGGCCCAGCGGAAACGATGAAGGGCAGGGCGGCAGATAAATTTTCCCAACTTGTTGTTTATTGCAAACTATGGTCTTTCATTTCGGGACTGTTTCGCTTTCCGCTCTTTCAACAATTTATCCGGCGGCTACCTTTTTTCCGGCGGTGAGAAAATCCAGATATGAGATGAGTTGCGGCTTCATTTCCTTGCGCGAAACGATTGAGTCAATCAATCCGTGATCCAGAAGAAATTCGGCTGTCTGGAATCCCGGCGGCAGTTCCGCCTGCGTCGTATCCTTGATGACGCGCGGCCCGGCAAATCCAATCATCGCACCCGGCTCGGCCAGGATCAAATCGCCCAGGCTCGCATAGCTTGCCATCACGCCGGCCGTCGTTGGATGCGTGAGCACGCTGATGTAGGGCAGTTTTTTCCGCGCGTGATACGCGAGCGCGGCGGAGGTTTTTGCCATTTGCATGAGGCTGAACATTCCTTCATACATCCGCGCGCCGCCGCTGGTGGA
>CAYPTV010000081.1:0-9549 GCA_964413505.1 uncultured Bifidobacteriaceae bacterium
AGCCGGGGCTTGGATCAATGTGAAAATCGTCCCGCATGACGAGGATTTGCTGCCACGATTTGCCGGACACCGCCTTCGCCGCGTGCCGCAGCGCGTCGTCCATCGGCAAAAATCCGTAGCCGATGATTTTGAGCGGGATGACGATGATGGTGAAGACGGCAATAATCCAGACGGCCGGAGGAATGCAGCGCTTCACGTTCTGCGAAAGCATGGCGGAGTGTAAAACAACTTATGCGCGCGCGTCAACGCGGCACGGCCTGGACGAGATAATTTCCAATCAGCCCGTTCGCGCCGGTGATCCAAACCGATGGGAAATCTTGATTCGCTGATTGCACCCTAAAAGTAATATGATCAGTATTCAGGGCCCCATGGCATATACTCTTTGCCCTGTTGTTGTGCTTCGGCGGTTTGCTTTATCATCTCAAAATTTTTCTCCAATGCTTCCAGCCGGCTTTTTTCCGCCGCCTTTTGCTCAGGTGACATTTTCAATTCAACTTCACTTAACGCCTTCAAGGCATCAGGCAGATGATGGTTTGCAGCAAGGTGAAACCGGGCGGCAGCTTCCACCAAGTCTTGAGGGAGCAACTTGCCCTGATAGTAGATCTCACCGGTAAAATAGTGTGCTTCGACCGTTCCGAGCGAGTTCCCCCAGTATCGAACTTGAGCGCCCGGATCTTTGTATCCTGGCAAGGCTTTTTCCTGTTCACTTGGAAGTCCCCGGCCTTGAGACCAAAGCCTGAGCAAACTTTCGACGCTACTGGCGGTTACTCCATGATAATCAATGACTCCATTTGGATATTTGTCATTGTCCGGGAAAAATATTTGTTTATTCGCATAAAATCCCGCCGCTTTTTGGTCGTCTTGCGACACCCCATCGCCATTTTCATACATCTGACCTACTCGAAACGCGGCATCCTGTTGAGAAAACGCCGGTCCCGCTGCTTCAAGAAAAAGATTATGAGCTTGAGCCACATCCTGCGTCACTCCTTCACCTTTCTCATACATCACCGCCAAACAATAAATCGCGTCACCAATCACGCTGCTTGCGGTGCTATTGTTTGCAGCCTTTTGCATCCATTTGAACGCTTCAACCGGGTCTTTTGGCACTCCAATCCCAAACTGATAGCGTTTGGCCAATTGATATTGCGCGTTCAGATTCCCTTGTTCGCCACTTTGTCGCAGAATTTCGATGGTGTTAACCGATTTAAGAAGTTCATTGTCGGGATAAAGCGTGGGTAATTGTCCCACTTCCGCCTGCGCCTCAATAACTCCCTGTGCAGCGGCTTTGAGAAACCACGGAATGCAGTTGGAACGCTGGTCGTCGCCCAACTGCCCGCTGTTATACATGTCTGCCAATCGATATTGTGCCTTGGCATAGCCTTGCTCCGCAGCCTTCTTAAGCCATTCAGCGGCTATAGGGAACCGGGTTCCATCCTGCTCGAGATTTTCTTGCTGCTCGTAAGTCCGTATCGCCATTTCATAGTAGATCAAATTACCAAGCTTGTATTCACCCTCCATGGTATTCAGATCAACTGCCTTTCGCATCCACTTCTCCGCCAATTCATGATTCGGAGCAACGCCTCCAGAGCGGAGCAATGCTCCAGGGCCATAGTTTGTTACCTCCTTCGGCCCATATGCACCGTGTGCAAAAATCCAAGCTAAATTTTCCTCGCCGAGCGATTCTCCTTGATCTGCGGATTTTTGAAACCACTTCAAAGCCTCAGCTTCGTCTTGTGGCACCCCCCATCCATTTTTGTAAAGCCAACCAAGATTATTTTGAGCCATCGAGTGACCTTGTTCGGCAGCCAAAAGATAAAATTTCGCCGCTTCAGCATAATCCTGTGCGACGTTGACACCATTATCATACATCCAGCCCAGGTGGAATTGAGCATCTGCATCGCCCAGCGTTGCGGCTTTTTGAAACCACCCGATTGCTTCAGAAACATTGGTTTCAACCCCCATCCCATATTCATAATACCAACCAAGATTTCTTTGTGCCTTCGCCAATCCTTGTAGCGCCGCCAAGTTCATCCATTTAAATGATTCGACTGAATCTTTTGAAACGCCATTGCCATCTTTGTAAGCGCACCCAAGATAATATTGCGCCGACACTTCCCCGTTTTCCGCAGCCTGCTTGGTTTTTTCGAGTGGAACCGGACCCCACCGATTTGAAATAGTTTCCCAACTTTCCTGAATTGTTGCAGTCGTATTGGTAGCATCGGTTGCCCGTAGAAGAAATGCGCCGAACAACGAAATCAACACCAAGCAATAAAATGAAAGCCGATTTTTTTTCATGATTTTAACCATGAAATACTGAAAACGGAATCTAGTCAACCAGCCGCTTCGACAAATTTCCGTAGGCATCAATCCGGCGGTCGCGCAGGAACGGCCAGTGCGTGCGCGTCACGTCCACTTTGGCGAGGTCAACGGACACGATCAAAATCTCCTCCTTGTCCGCCGAGGCTTTGGCAAGGATTTCGCCGGACGTTCCGGCCACGAAACTTTGTCCCCAAAATTCAATGCCGTCGCCGCCCACGCCGGAAATTTTTTCGTGGCCGATGCGGTTCGGCACAGCGACGAAGCAGCCGTTGGCGATGGCGTGCGAGCGCTGGATGGTTTCCCACGCGCCGTGCTGGCGTTCGCCGTATTCTTTTTTCTCACCCGGATGCCAGCCGATGGCCGTCGGGTAAAAAAGGATTTGCGCGCCCTGCATCGCGGTGAGCCGCGCGGCTTCGGGATACCATTGATCCCAGCAGATCAAAACACCGATTTTTCCATAGCGCGTGTTCCAGGTCTTGAAGCCGAGGTCGCCGGGCGTGAAATAGAATTTTTCGTAGAACAGCGGGTCGTCGGGGATGTGCATCTTCCGATAAATGCCGAGCAGCGAGCCGTCGGCGTCAATCACGGCGGCGGTGTTGTGATAAACTCCGGCGGCGCGCTTCTCGAACAGCGAGGCGATGATGACAATTTTATGTTTCTTTGCGAGCTTGCAAAAAACTTCGGTGCTCGGGCCGGGGATTTTTTCGGCCAGCCCGAAATTCTTGTGGTCTTCGCTCTGGCAGAAATACTGCGAGCGGAACAATTCCTGCGTGCAGATGATTTGCGCGCCTTTTTTTGCGGCGCGTCCGACGAGCGAAATTGTTTTCTTCAAATTCGCATCCGGGCTGGCGGAGCTGGAAGTTTGGATCAGCGCCAATTGGACGACCTGGCCTGCGGCGCGTTTCATTGCGGGTCGGGCTTGCCGATGCGGGCGGTGTGTTCGGCCAGTTGCGTGCCGCCCTTGGTGTTGAACGTCGCGGCGGCGGGCGGAACATTCTGGCCGAACAGTTCGCGGATGAATTTGCCGAGCGTCTCGTTGGTCGGGCCGTAGCCGGCGTGGTAGATGTAGTATTCGAGGTCGGTCATCAGCTCGTCGGAGGTCGCGTAGCGCTCGGACAGGTTGCGCGTGAGGCATTTCTGGAGGATGTCGTCGAGCTTGCTGTCAATGCGCGGATCAAGCCCGGAAAAATCGGGGATCGGCTGCTTCATGATGCGGTTGCGCGATTCGTCGGGTGTTTCGCCCTTGAAAATATTTTTGCCTAGAAGCAAATGCGCGAGCACGACGCCGGTGGAAAAAAGATCGGAGCGTTTGTCGGTGATCTGGAAATCCGCCTGCTCGGGGCTCATGTAATCGGCCTTGCCCGCGACGACTTCGCCTTCCTGGTCGGTCAAAAATCCGCGCGCCTTGGCGATTCCAAAATCCGTCAGCTTCACGTCGCCCTCGAACGCGATCATGATGTTTTTGAGGCTGATGTCGCGATGAACAATGCCGAGCGGTTTGCCGTCCTTGTCGGCCTTCGCGTGCGCGTAGGCCAGCCCGCGAGCGATGCGGCTGGTGATGAACACGGCCAGTTCCTTGGGCAACTGGCGGTTTTTGTCGGCAAGCTGGCGGGTGAATTGTTCGAGGTTCACGCCGCGGATCAATTCCATGCAGATGAAACAGACGCCCTTGGATTCGCCGAGGTGATAGGTCTGGACGATGTTCGTGTGGATCAAATCGGCGACGAGCTTGGCCTCGCCGATGAAGTTCTCGATGAACATCTTCTGGCTCGCGAAATTGGGCCGGATGATCTTGATGGCCACGCGCTTGACGAAGTCGCGCGCCCCATGCTGCTCGGCCTCGAACACGATGCCCATGCCGCCCTCGAATATCTTGCGGACAATCTCGTATCGGAAATCGCTCTGGATGGTGAACAGCGCCATGCTCCGATGTTGATAAAACTCCATGCGAAGTCAAGCCCCGCCATGCCATGCCCCGAAAAAAGAGTGAATTTTTTGTGTTTTTTTGCTTGCACGTTTCCCCCGAAGGTTTTTAACTCGTTTCAAGTCACATGACTTTTTGAACCAAACAACAACACATAACCATCAACATAGGAACCGACATTATGGCAAAAGCACTCTCAAAATCCCAACTCATCGCCGCCATCGCCGACAAGGCGCAACTCTCAAAGAAACAGGCCGGCGAAATCCTCGACCATCTGGCCGCGCTCGCCTACAAGCACGCGAAGGACACCTTCACACTGCCCGGCATCGGCAAGCTCGTCCTCAAGGACCGCGCCGCCCGCATGGGGCGCAATCCGAAAACCGGGGAAGCCATCCAGATCAAGGCCAAGCGTGTCGTGAAGTTCCGCGTCGCCAAGGCCGCGAAGGACGCCATACTCGGCAGCAAGTAATTTTCGACCTCATCAAAGGCGCCCCGATTTATCGGGGCGCCTTTTTATTTTATCCGCATCCAATTTCGAGAAGAGGTGAAGTTTCATGCTGGAAAGATGATTGCAATCTAATTTGCGGGTTCAGCAAGCTAACGCAAGCCCAGCACCGGGCGCGCGCCGCTCCAAAAAGCTTTGGTTCTCGTTCATGGGTTTATTGCAGGCCGAGTTTTTCCGGGGTGCTGCGGCCGGTGTGGAGCCGCCACAGGTCAATGGCCATGTGCATAATCCCACTTATTTCCGGCATTGTCTTTGCAATTTGCAGCGGCCATAGTAAGTATTAAACAAATGAACCGCCACCGCAAAGCACCGCTATCGGCCTGCGTTTTGGCCGGGTTTATGTGGTTTTGGGTGTTGATGATTTTGATTGGAGCGGTAGGAGGTGTTCGGGCTTCTGGATTTTCCGGGGAATATCTGACTGATGTTTGGACTGCCGACGATGGGCTGCCGGACAGTTCCGTCACGTCCGTTGCACAGACGCCCGATGGCTACTTGTGGGTAGGCACTTACAACGGCCTGGCGCGATTTGATGGGAGGCGTTTTGTCACGTTTGATTCGGAGAACACGCCCGCGCTCGCCCGCTCGCGTGTCCGTCAGCTATATGTGGACAGCGAGGGAACGTTGTGGATAAATGCCGATGGTTCGGCGACTTCGTTGCGTAACGGAACTTTTGCCTTGGAATGGAAAGGCGAAGATGCGCCGGCTCCCGGTAGCAGGTTGATTTCTTCGGTGGCGAAGCAAACTGTTCTTTTGCAATATGACGGTTTTTTCCGACGCAAGTCGCTCTCCGCGCAGTCTGGGAGCGGATGGGAAAAACTGGTTCCCACCAACCGGTTTGCGGGCGGGCAATGTGTTGAAGATGGAAATGGAACGATATGGTTGCAAAATCCCGACAAACATTTGAGCCGCCTTGTCGGCACAAACTTCGCATTGTTGCCTTCCAATTCCGGTCTGGGTGAAAGCCGGGTCAACTGCATGGCGTCCGATGCCAATGGACGCTTGTGGGTGGGCACGGACAAAGGAATTGCCATGTGGAACGGAACTCATTTCCAAGACGCCACCCCGACCAATTCCGACTCGTCTTTGGACGTCGAGTTTTTGGCCGTTCCTGGAGATGGTTGTCTTTGGGCGGTGGTGAATGGCAGTGTGCGGAAAGCCGTCGGTCGCCGTTGGATTCTCGAGGTTGAATCGCTTAAGAATACGTTCGCCGGCAACTTGAGCCGGATGGGGGTGCAGGATGATCATCACGGCGGTGCGTGGCTTTACAGATATGGACGCGATGGTGAGGGGTTGTGGCATGTCGCGGCCAATGGCCAAGTATGCACATTCGATTCTCAAGAGGGTCTTTCTGGCAAAAGTGTGAATTGTTATTTTGAAGACCGCGAAGGCAACATGTGGGTGGCCTTGGCCGCCGGCGGGTTGGTGCGAATCCGCGAAAAGCGATTCCAAACCATTGACGCCAGCGACGAAATCTCGCCGAAACCGGCCCAGTCAGTTTGCGAAGAAGGCGATGGCACGATCTGGATTGGAACGCTGGGTGAAGGATTGGAACGGTGGCAGGCGGGAACCTTGACAAATCTGGCCGTGCCAGGCGGGATGGGCAGCGGCTATCCCTTTTGCGTTTGCCCGGATGCCGCAGGCCGGTTGTGGGTGAGCGCCGGAGCGGAAAACTTGTATGTTCGGGAACATGATACATTCAAGGAAGTGCTGCCCGTCATTCATGGAGTGAAGTCTATTCTGGCGGGCAAGGATGGCCGTCTCTGGGTTGGCACCAAGAGCGGATTGTTTTTTGCCAACAAGGAATCGCCTTATGATTTCAAGCTCAACAAAGGATCCGGCCAGAACATTTTTCGCGCGTTGGCAGAGGATGAACGTGGCAATGTGTGGGCAGGGGCCGAAGACGGCACGCTGTTTTGCATCGGCACCAACAACACAACCACGGCTTTCCATGCCGCCGACAGCAAAACGTCACAGCCCATCTGGTCGCTCTTGGCGGAAGAGGATGGCACGATATGGGCGGGCACTTACAGGGGCGGGCTGCTGTGTTTTCGCGACGGAAAATTCACGCGCCTCGATATCAACGTAGGATTGCCGGACAACGACATCTGCCAGATAGTCACCGATGACGCGGACAATCTTTGGATCGGTTCGCATCAAGGTGTTTTTCGTGTGGCGAAACCGGCATTGAATGATTTTTTGCGTGGCGCAATCAAATCCGTTCCAGTCACCGAGTTTGGCCGGGCTGATGGGTTGCCTTCGCTCAAATGTTCAGGTGGTTACCAGCCGGCGGCTTGGAATGCGCATGACGGGCGGCTTTGGTTCACGACGCTCAAGGGGGCTGTTTCGATTCAGCCGGCCGACATCCAGATGAATCTGCTGGCACCACCCGTCGTGATTGAAGAAATCATCCTTGACGAAAAGGACAGTCTGGATGCCACCATGGACACGCGGGGAAAAACACTTCCCGACGGGATGATTTATGACCGCGAGCAGAAATTCCTGGAGATACCACCCGGAAAACACCAGATTGAATTTCGCTATACCGGATTAAGTCTGGTCGCATCCAGCCGCGTGCGGTTCCGCTACAGGCTTGATGGAGCTGAAACCGGCTGGGTCGAGGCGGGAACGCGGCGCTCCGCGCAATATAATTTGCTTCCGTCCGGCACTTATCGGTTTCACGTGATTGCTTGCAACAACGACCAAGTCTGGAATGAGACGGGCGATGCCCTGACGTTGAAAATCCTGCCGTATTTTTATGAAACCTTGTGGTTCAGGATTCTGGCCTCTTTGGTCGCTGGCGGTCTGGTGGCGGGAGCTGTCTGGTATTCGGTCACGCGCAGATTGCGCCGGAAACTTGAACAGCTTGCACAACAGCAGGCCGTCGAGCGCGAGCGCGCCCGCATCGCCAAGGACATTCACGACGACCTGGGCGCGAACCTGACCTTGATCGCCCGGCTCGGTCATCTGGCCCGGCAGGAAAAAACCGTTGACCGCATCGAGAAAATGGAAAGCACGGCGCGGCAGGCCGTCAAATCACTTGACGAAATTGTCTGGGCGGTGAATCCGCGCAACGACACGCTCGCCCATCTGGTTGATTATTCCGGGCAGTTTGCCACCGATTATCTCTATTCCGTCGGTGTGCGCTGCCTGTTGGACGTTTCCGAACAGACACCGCCGCGCGAAGTCCCGAGCAACGTGCGCCACAATATTTTTCTGGTCATTAAAGAGTCCCTTCAAAATATCGTCAAACATTCACGTGCGACCGAAGTGTGGTTGCGAATCAATCCCACCAATTCCGATCTGCGCATTGTCATCGAAGACAACGGCTGCGGCTTTGAACCTGCATCTGACAATGCGCAAGGTGATGGTTTGCGAAACATGCGGCAGCGTATGAACGAACTCGGCGGCCGGTGTTTGATCCAACGACGCGCTGGCGGCGGCACGGAAATCATCATAGAAATGCCGTGGCCGCATAAATAAGCGTATCATATCATCATCGGATGGCAGAGATGAATTTTTCAGATATAATGGCACTTCAGCAACGAAGCAAAAATGATCACCATCTCCATCATTGAAGACCAGCCGGAAGTGCGCGAAAGTCTTGTCGCCTGTCTGGACAATGAGCCGGGCTTGCATTGCACCGGCGCGCACGCCACGGGCGAAGAAGGATTGCGAAATATTCCAAAAGAAAACCCCGATGTGGTGTTGATGGACATCCATCTGCCCGGCATGAACGGCATCCAGTGCGTGTCCCGCTTAAAAAAATGCCTGCCGAAAATCCAGGTCTTGATGCTGACCACTTACGACGACGGCGATTTGATCTTTGATTCACTGCGGGCCGGCGCGAACGGTTATCTGCTGAAAAACATCCCGCAAGAAGAAATGGTTCAAGCCGTGAAGCAGGTCCATGCCGGCGGCGCGCCGATGTCGTTGCAGATCGCGCGCAAGGTGATCAACCATTTTCACGACACGAAGCCGAATCCGGAGTTGGAAAATCTGTCCGCCCGCGAACTGGAAATTTTGCGGTTGCTGGCCAAGGGACATCGGTATAAAGAAATTGCCGACCAGCTTTCCATCAACATCGGCACCGTGCGCACGCATATCAGCAACGTCTACGAAAAACTTCACGTTCACTCGCGAACCGAGGCGGCTATGATGCTGGTTGAGCATCAGTAAGCATCCATTTTTTGGAACGGTGTCTGAGAGTGCTTGGCCAACCAGCTTTGCAATCATATGAAATTCGTATGGTTTATCATGGGGCTTACGATAATCTCCGTCGCATCCAAAATAAATTAATATGAACACAAGACCTGTTTCCATGCTGGCAGTTTTTTTGGTGATTGGCGTCGTCGTGGCTTTGACCGGTTGTGATACACCGAAAACCGTTGCCCGCGCACCGGGAGCGATGGCGTCCTCTGCGGCACCGTGCATGGCGCAACTCAGCCGTTTCACCGATCCAAATGTTCCCGTGATGGGTTCCGGTGAAGAGGAAGTGCCGTTGGGCAAATGGACGAACGCGCCCGCCGCGCCGGACAATCTGCCCGGCAACGGCCTCGCGCAGCATGCGATGCTCTACGTCGGCGAAAACTACGGGAAAATGTTCCTCGTCAACGACGGCAAGGTCATCTGGACTTATTCCACCGGCAAAGGCTATGAGTTCGACGACGTCTGGATGCTTTCCAACGGCAATATCCTTTTCACGCGGATGCAATATGTCGAGGAAATCACGCCGGACAAAAAAGTGGTGTGGCGTTACGATTGCTCGGTTCCCGCCGGCACCAACCACACGGAAGTCCACACG
>CAYPTV010000082.1:0-9497 GCA_964413505.1 uncultured Bifidobacteriaceae bacterium
TGGGGCAAGGCGGATGACTATTGCGTGCCGCGTTATGTGCGCGATCGGCGCGACCGCTTGAGCGAGGAGAACCGGCTGATGGGGCGCGGCGTGCAACATTTCACCATAACCGGGGAACAACTCCGCGCGGAATTGAAGGCTCACGAGAATGACCCTCTGCTGTTTTAAGCCGCAAGACCAGGCAGACTGCACGCTTGCTTCGGGAATTGCTTAAGACGGAAAGCAATTGATTATAGTCTAATCGCATGATGAAGAAAGCGCGACGAAAATCTTGCAGAAAGCCAAGATTAAGATTTAATCAACCTCATGCGGTCTGGATTCCTAAAACGATGAAAAAACTTTCTGATCATGCCTTTAATGTCCACGAGCAATTTGGAGAAGATGGGATTATTGAAAAAATCTTCGGTATAATTGGCGTTTCCTCAAAAATCTGTGTCGAATTCGGCGCATGGGATGGCTTCCATCTTTCCAACACGGCAAACCTTTGGGCCAAAAAAGGATGGAAGGGAATTCTCATGGAACTGGACGCCGAACGATTCAAGCAGCTCGTTGAGAACACAAAAAACTACAAATGCCATTGCATCCAGGCAAAAGTTGAGGCGTCAGGGCAAAATACATTGGATGAAATCCTTAAACGAGCAGGTGTCACCGAACAGGTTGACCTGCTTTCCATTGACATTGACGGCGACGACTATCACATTTTCAATAGTCTGTCAGAGACAAAGCCAAGACTTGTTATTTGCGAATACAATCCCACCATCCCGCCGGAAATTGAGTTGGTGGCCGAACCCGGAAATTATTTTGGCTGCTCCGCATTGTCGCTGGTCAAGCTTGCGGAAAAGAAAGGTTACAAGCTTATCGCTGTTACAGATACCAACTGTTTTTTTGTTCGCGAGACGGAATTTTCCCATTTTGCAGATTACGAAACCTCGCTTCCAGCCATAGCCGTAACCAAGCATTTGACTTACTTTGTCACCGGCTTCTCCGGCGATTATCTGTTTTCACAAAAACCAGTCTTCGGGTGCGGAAATCCAACATCGCAGAAATTTACATTCAAACAGGGTGATTTATTTTTTATGCCGGATGGGTTTGGTTTGTCGGACAAATCCAATACAGATATAGTCAAATCCGCCGAATGTCAGTTGCAAAAACTTAACCAACAAAAAAAGAATCTTGGAAAGGGTGCTGATTTGCCTATGGTGAAAAAATTTATTCGTCATCCTAAAAAAACAGCGAAGTTTTTGCTTCAAAAAGCAAAAGCCATTATCCGCCATCCTCGCAAGGCAGCCCATGGCATATTTCCAAATGCAAGGATGTTCGCCAAGCAAGCCCATGCGGGCGGGCCCCTTCGCTTGCGGCGCGTCAAGAACGCCAGTGGCGGACTGGACGCTGAATTTTTGCGGGAAATCGCCGCCAGGTTCGATATCAAAGCGTTCGTGGAAACCGGCACTTATTTCGGCGAAACAACCGCTGCTGCCGCAAAGATTTTTGACCAAGTTTATACTATCGAACTGTCGCCTGAATTAGCCCGGCAGGCCACAGTGCGGCTCGCACCATTTCCCAACGTCCAAGTTATCGAAGGCGACTCCAGCAAGGCATTGGCGCACATTCTGCCAAAACTGCGAGGCCGGGCGCTATTCTGGCTGGACGGTCACTACAGCGAAGGCAACACCGCACGAGGCGAAGGTGGAAATACGCCTATTATCGAAGAGCTGCGCGCGATTCAAGATGCTGGAATTAAAGATGCCATCATCTTGGTTGACGACCTGCATCTTTTTCAAAAAGTGACCTACCAAGGTTCAGATGCCCCATCCATATACGGCTACCCGGACATTCACCAATTACGCCAGACCATATGGGAATTGGGCGAAAATTATCAATTTTTTGTCTTGGGTGCTTGTGCGCTTGCGTTTCCGGGTTCGCTCAACGCATCAGCCGCGCCGATGCTTCAAGCACTAACAGTAAGCCGGCTGTCCGGCGGTGATAAGCAAGCGCTTCAAGAGGTCATTGAGGCGGAAGCGGCCATAATTCGCGCGGGCACAGAAGATCGGGAATTTTTGCGTGATCTGCACCGTCAGTTTGTCAATTCAGAAAAATACGGATTGGGGCTGCACTATCGCTACTGGGTTGCTCTTGGGAACATCGGCGACAAAAAATTTGCGGAGGCAGCGGCGGATTTGGACGCACTGGTAAAGCAAGGATTTGACCACTGCCGACTGAAGTTCCATTTGGAAAATTCACTGAAAGCTTCTGGTCAGGCCAGCCGTGTGAATCCACCTCTCCATCTTCAGCCGGGGCAGGATGCACTTGGAATACTTCAAGCCGCAGGACTCTGGCAACCGGGTCAACCATTGCGTCTTCATTTAGGCTGTGGCGAGAACTGGTTCGACAGTTATGTAAATATTGACTACCCGCCATCGGAACACTCCGTCCAAACAAAAATCGGCGCGGATATTTTTGCCGACATTACCAGCCTGAATTTTCCTCCGCAAAGCGTGGATGAGATTCGTCTCCACCATGTGTTTGAACATTTTACCCGCCCGCAAGCAATGGCATTGTTGATTCGTTGGCACGAGTGGCTGAAACCAGGTGGCAAGCTCCACATCGAAACACCGGACATTATGGGTTGTGCTGAGCAACTGGTTTCAAACATTCCTTACCGCCTGAAGCAAGCTGTGCTGCGGCACTGCTTCGGTTCACATGAAGCGCATTGGGCCACCCACTACGACGGTTGGCACGCGGAAAAATATCAACGGGTTCTGACGGCCTTGGGCTTCACGGTGGAATGTCGCCGTTGGCGCTGGCCGCACGAACCCTATCTCGCCAATGTGGAAGCGTTTGCCACCAAAACCCGCCAACTGGATCGCGCCGATTTGATCGCCGTTGCCGATTCCATTTTGGAAGAATTCATGGTTGCCAAAGTTCCCAGTGAACGCGCGATGTGGGATATCTGGCGCAAACAAATGAGAAAGCTTCTCAACGTCAACGCCCAGTCCGGCACAGTCTCTCAAAGCAACTGGAAACACCGGTTAATCGGGCTCCGCATTTGCGACGAGTCAGTGGAAACGACGGCGCAAGGTTTTAATGATGATAATCCCGCCACCAACGGGGAGTATTTGCTTCTTTGGACCGTGCTGCGTTTTGGAGACACGGTTTTTGACGTAGGGGCTAACATCGGCCAATGGAGCCTGCAGGCACTGGAGGCGTGCCAGGGGCTGCATCTGCATGCCTTCGAACCTTTTCCCGACACGTTCACCCGGCTCCAGCATACGCTGGACGGTTTCACCGCAGCCAAGCACCAGATAGCCTTCTCGGATCAAATTGGCGAACATATGTTTTTTTCCTTTGGCGATGACGCCACCCTGTCCGGCATGAATTCTCTCCATCGCCGACCGGGAGTCGAAGAGCACCTCAAAATCAGCGCTGCGCCGACAAAAGTTTCCACGGAAACGCTTGATCATTTCTGCCGCGAGCATGGCGTGGACAAGATTCATTTTCTAAAACTTGATGTCGAAGGCGCGGAATTGGCGGTTTTGCGTGGAGCCGCCGAATTGCTGAATCTGCGGCGCATCGGTCTGATTCAATTTGAATACGGCGGCACTTGGAAAGACGCCGGAGCAAAACTGCGGGATGCATTCGAAATCTTGAACAGTCAAGGTTATGAGATTCATCGCGTCATTGCTGATGGCCTGATTCATGTAGCTCGATGGAATGACGCTTTGGAAAACTTTCGCTATGCGAACTACCTCGCGATTGCCCCTGATGTTGAGTGATTAAGGCAGGCACTTCCACTATGTCAACGCCGCAAACTGACACAACAGCATCGCTTCCAGTTACGGGCGTGATTTTCAGCAAAGACCGCCCGCTGCAACTCGACGCCACCTTGCGTTCCTTCAAAAGGCATTGTCAAGATGCCGACAACATTTCGGTAAAGGTAATCTATGCCGTTTCCAGTCCCCGGCTGCTGTCGCTTTATCGGCAGCTCATGCTCGATTATCCCACGGTGGATTTTGTTCGTGAACAGAATTTCCGGCGAGACTTGCTGGTGTTGTTAAAGGGAAGAGAATATGTGCTGTTTCTCGTTGATGACAATGTGTTCGTCCGGGATTTTACAATGGCGGATATCATCCAAGCCCTGCGCCGGCATCCTGATGCGATTGGCTTCTCGTTGCGGCTTGGACGAAACACGACTTATTGCTATGCGATGAACAAGTCCCAGAAATTACCGGAATTTCAAACCACTGATGGGGCAACATTAAAGTTTCATTGGCCGGATGCCGAACTTGATTTTAATTATCCGTTGGAAGTTTCCAGTTCGATGTATCGGACAAACGAAGTGGCTGCATTGCTGGAGTCGCTTGATTTCAAAAATCCCAACACCCTGGAAGCAGCGATGGCCGGCAGCACCGCCCGCTTTCTGAAAACGCACCCATACCTGCTCTGTCCTGAACACTCCCTAACTTTCTGCATTCCTGTGAACATGGTGCAGCAAGTCTGCACCAACCGCGTTAGCGCAAACCCGGCATACTCGGCTGAAGCTCTGGAAAAATTATTTTCGGAGGGGCAGCGGATTGATGTTGAAGCGCTTGATGGTTTTAAACCTCAAGCCTGCCACCAAGAAACGGATTTGAAACTATTCCGCGCAACGACCCCGGCGGTCTCCGTCATCATCCTGTGCCACAACTACGCCCGTTACCTGCCCGAAGCCGTGGCAAGCGTATGGAATCAGACCTTCAGAAATTTTGAAATCATCGTCGTGGACGACGGCAGCACCGACGATTCGCTTGCCGTCGCCCACCGTTTGGCATCAGAGACCCATTCTGGAATTCCGTTTCGTGTCGTTCATCTACATGATGTCGGTCCCACAAAAGCGCGACGTCTGGGCGCAGAGCAAGCGCGTGGAAAATATATCTTACCGCTGGACGCCGACGACCGGATTGCACCCGACTTTCTGGCCAAAACTGAGATGCTGCTGGAAGCCGATCCAAAACTCGGTTTCGCTTATGTGGACACAGTCTTCTTCGGCGACCGGGAGCAACGGCATCACCAACCGGAATACGATTATGACCGACTTTGCCGGGAAAATTTCATCAGTTATTGCTCTCTGATACGCATTGCCGCCTTCGATGACGTCGGCGGCTATGATGCAGAAAACTGGGGCTATTACGAGGATTGGGACTTGTGGATACGTCTTGGCACCAAAGGCTGGTTTGGCAGGCATATCCCAGAGCCGCTGTTTTTTTACCGGCATCATTTTGATTCTTCACTTAGCCTGTTTGCCTGCCGGTTGGATCCGGCATACAAGGCATTTTTGTATTCCCGCCGTCCTGAACTTTACACCAAGGCAATCATCGCGTCCGCACGGCAAAAGCTTTCGGAAATGCCGCTGGACTGGAACATCCGGCCGCCGATGCGAAACATCGAACATCTCAAATCGCTCGCGTCGCAACATCCTCAAAACCGGCATGTCCTGTATTTCCTTGGCTGCGCCTTGGGGAAACACGGCGCGCGCGCTGAAGCAGAAGCCGTTTTCAAAAACTTGTTGACCAAGCATCCAAACGACATCCAAGCCCGTGAAGCGTTGAAACAATTGCCCGTGGCTGCCCAGTCAACGAACCAGCCGACGAGCGCGCCAAAAGTATCGGTGATCGTTCCCACTTATTGTCGGCCAGATGGTTTGGCCGAAGCCTTGCGCAGTATTCTAAACCAGACATTTCGCGATTTTGAAATCCTCGTTGTAAATGATGCGGGTTTGGACGTGGAATATGTGGTTCGAAACCTCCACGCCGGTCAGGAAATTGTTTATCTTCGCCACCCCGCCAACAAAGGCCTCGCCGCCGCCCGCAACACCGGCCTTCGTTTTGCCCGGGGCAAATATGTTGCGTATCTCGACGACGACGATATTTTTCTTCCAGATCATCTCGAAACGCTTGTCCGATTCCTTGAAAGCACCGGAAAGGCGGTCGCTTACACGGATGCCTTTTGCGCCCGCCAGAAATTTGATCAAATTGGGAGCTATGCAATTACTGAACGAACCGTGCTTTACTCTTATGACTGGGATAATGACCGCATCCTCTACGAAAACTTTGTGCCAGTGCTTTGCTTTATGCACCAACTGGCCTGCGTTCATACGGTTGGGAATTTCGATGAATCTCTGACCACACATGAAGACTGGGATATGTGGATACGTCTATCCAGAAAATACGAGATGACTCACATCAAGAAAGTGACGTGTGAATTCCGCCTGCGTGATGACGGAACATCCATGACCAGCGGCAAACGTTCTGATTTTGCGCGGACGCTCCGGTTCATTTACAAAAAGTATCGAGCGTTCGCCAAGGGCAAATCCAACGTGTTAAAAAAGCAGGATGAGATTCGGCATTTGCTGCCACTCCACGTGGACGGCAAAGACCGAACCGGGATAAAGCAAATCATCCACCGACTCCTGTCCCCCAAATGGCGACGATCCGTGCGCAAGCGTCTGCCTTCAGTCAGCGAATGGTTTGAAGACTAACTAATGGCCTTGACCGCTTCGCATCTGCTCAATAATTTAATACGACAATGACTGTTAAGGCTGCCCGTTTTTCCCAAGTTGGCCTGTGCGTAAACCTAACGTGTTGCTTTGGTCCTGAAAGGATTTTTTAGAAATGAAGGTTCTTGTCACAGGTGGCGCGGGCTTCATCGGATCACATCTGGCGGAAGCACTGTGTCGTCGCGGCGCGGATGTGGTGGTGCTTGATAATCTTTCACTCGGAAACATTTCAAATCTAAATTGGAAGCGAAAAGGAGATTTGCTTGAATTTGTCAGAGGTGATGTTACGAATGAAAAATTGGCGCGGCGGCTCATGGCCGGTTGCGAATGGGTGTTTCACGAGGCAGCACTGCCATCGGTGCCGTCCTCCGTGGCCAAGCCCGTGCAAAGCAACACGCACAATCTCGACGCCACGTTGCAATTGCTGGTGCTCGCGAAAGATGCGGGTGTAAAACGATTTGTCTTTGCCTCGTCGTCGGCAATTTATGGCGACATCGATGCGGCGATGAAGCATGAACAGCTTCCGCCAGACCCGCTCTCGCCATACGCTCTGCAAAAATATGCCGCTGAAAAATACGGCCAGTTGTTTTACCAGCTACATGGATTGACAACGGTCAGCCTTCGTTATTTCAACGTCTTTGGCCCGCGGCAGGCGTTTGATTCGCCTTATTCGGGCGTCATCGCAAAATTTTGCACGAACTTTCTGCAAGGCAGAGCGCCGATAATTTACGGCGACGGAAAACAATCGCGGGACTTTACCTGCATAGAAAATGTCGTGCAGGCCAATTTGCTGGCGGTGAAGGCACCGGCGGGAAAAATAGCCGGCAAGGTCTTTAACATCGCCACTGGCCGGAGCATTTCACTTCTGGAGCTAGTGGCCGAATTGAATTACCTGACCGGACAATCGCTCACACCGCAATTCAAGCCCGCACGGGCGGGCGATGTGCGATTTTCGACAGCTAACATTACAGCAGCGCGGAAAAATCTGGGGTATCGGCCAAAAATCACCTTTCGGGAAGGTTTGAAGAAAACGCTCGACTTTTATCGTAGCAGTGATGTTTGAGGCTGTTTGAAGCCGCGCGCGCAGATTAGTTATCAAATCCGTGTTCATCGGTGTCCATTCGTGGTTGAAATAAAAGAGCCGCCCCAATTTCTTGGAGCGGCTTGTCTTTGCAGACGGCCACCATTTGCGGTTGACCACCGTATCGGCAGCCGCCTTTTCCGGTCACAGACCGGACGCTACAGACCCCTGACCTTTATTTCTTGGTTGCGGGGTCTGGGGTCTTCTTGCGTGCGGGCTTGGCGTATTCGGACTTTTTGGTCAGTCCGACCGCCTGCGCCTCGTCGCTGTCGTCGCCGTATTGCGCGACAACCTGTTTCTTGCCACCGAGCATCATGTTGTGGAACGCCCATTGGGCGGCCACATGCGCGTCGCGACCGGTCTGCCAGTCGGCCTCCACTTGCGCGAAGGCGTCGTCGGCATCCTTGAGCGCGCCGGATGCAGCCTGCAGCTTGTCCAGCGTGTAGGCTTGATTGGACGGTTTGTAGTCGCTGATCTTGGCCAGTGCGGCCAGTGCGTCAGCATCGGCCTTCAATGTGTCAGCACTCAGTGTAACGGTTTGATTTTTTGCCATATGCATCACCTCCTTTTGCCCCGAAAAAGTGATTTTTGCGGAGCTTTCATCAAAAAATGCGGAAAATCAGGGATTTTGCTCAAAAAAGGCGTGTCTGTCCTCGCCACGGGCGTGTCTGTCCTCAATCCAGAGCCGTCAGGATTGAGGAGAGACCGTTCTGTCCTCAATCCCGATGAGCCTGTCCTCAAGCCGGAGTCGTCTGTCTTGAGGAGAGAACCATCCGTCCTCAATCCGTCGCCATCATTTCTCAAGACGGGCCGGTCTGTCCTCGCCCCGTGGCGCGCCGGATGGAGCAGGACAGGGAACCAGGAAGCCACGGATGAATGCGGCTCCTGTAAATTTGCCGCGCGGATGGGGACGGTCTGATGTGGGGACAAGAATGGCGCCGGGTTGCAAGGAAAATTTTCCCGCAGTTTGCAACCCGCGTCCGGCAGCCATTGCCGCACACCGATCATGGGGGATATTTTTCAGATTGTGCGCAAAACTGGCTCCACATTTCTTGGCATATTCAAACCATCTATTGCATGGCCGGAAACGCGGGTTTTTACGAGAAGCGCCGTATTGGAGGGGGCGGCCATGCCGGGAATCTTGCAGACAGCGCCCAAAGTTTGAGGCTGTTCAAACTCGCCCGGGCAAATTATCCTCTTGAGCATCATGGCCGACAAATTCCCTATCTTGATCTTCCCTCGCAAATCAGAAGTGTCCGCAGCGAGATTGACGCGCGCTCTCACATGCACTCGACAACTGCTCGTTCTGCCCCGGGCCGGACGTGGCCCAATTTGAAAAAGACTTCGCCCAATTCTACGGCGCGCAGCACGCGCTCGGATTCGGTCATGTTGGTTCGTGAGTGTCAGAAGGCCACGGATCGTGCTGCTAAAATTGTCTGCATCCAACGAATTCCCCCATGTCTGCCAGTCGCAGCCTGGCAACTGATAGCGTATCAGCCTTCAACTTTTGCGAATGAGCTTGTCTTTAACCCTCATTCGAGCAAAATATATTCCGGACGGCACGTAGCGAACCAGGTTCGCATAGCGGGTTTTCTGCCTTCAATCAGCAGATTTTGACGTTGGTTCTATAGCTTTCATGCAAGTAGTGTCAGAAAGCGGTATCAAATTGTCAAATCGCTGACAAACAGACAGGCAAATAACCCAATAAAATCAACGGTAGCACCCATAGCTCAATTGGATAGAGCGGCTGACTACGGATCAGCAGGTTATAGGTTCAACTCCTATTGGGTGCACCAGCCTTCGTCCTGCGGGCTTCGGCCCGGCGAGCCACCGATTTTCAGTCGAGATGGAAAACTTCCTTGAGCGGCTTGGCGACGGGCGAGT
>CAYPTV010000083.1:0-9393 GCA_964413505.1 uncultured Bifidobacteriaceae bacterium
CCGGAAATCAGCCCGGAGCGCGCCCGTCCCCGGGCGCAGCAATGTTGCCAACCAACCCGTCATCGAAACATCCAAGGCGCATCGCCGTCCGTCCCTTGCTGCGGCCGGGGACGGCCACGCTCCGCCTGCTTTTCGCTGTAGCAGCGGACGTGAGTCCGCTCCATCCAAACACCGCCCGCAAAATAATGAGCCGATTCACATCGGCTGCCACGATTTTGGAATGGGGAGCGCGACCGTCCCGGTTGCCGTTTTCGGCGTCGCGCCGAAAACCCGTCAGACTAATTTGTCCAACGATGTTCCGGGCGCGACGCCCGTAACTGCACACGAGACGCGCGCGCTCCCCCACCCTCGAAATTGCACCAGACGGGCTGGGAACTGACTGACCTACCGGCCAAAGTCCAAAACAGGCTTTTAGTTGACCGCCCGGTCTCATCTAAAATGAAAAACCGTGGTTTTTGATGATTTTGCCCTAAAACCGCCTCCAACTGGCTAATTTTGCCCATTTTCCTTCAAAATCGGCGACGAACCAGCTTAAAACTGTCACGGACCAGCTTAGAACCATCACGGACCTGCTCAGAACCATGACGGATCAGCTTAGAATCGTCGCGAACCTACTCAAAACCGTCGCGAACCTACTCAAAACCGTCGCGGACCTGCTCAAAACCGTCGCGAACCTGCTCAGAACCGTCGCGAACCTGCTCAGAACCGTCGCGAACCTGCTTAGAACCGTCGCGAACCTGCTTAGAACCATGTCGGACCAGCTTAAGTCCGTGACGAACAAGCTTACCTTCGTGATGGAAAAGCTTAAGTCGGTCACGAAAAAGCTTAAAACCGTCACGAAAGCATCTACAACCGTCGTGGTTGTATCTACAACCGTCACGAAGAAGCTTAAGTCCGTCATGGAAAAGCTTACATCCGTGGCGAACAAGCTTAAGTCTGTCACGGAAAAGCTTACATCCATGGCGAACAAGCTTAAGTCGGAGGCCGATTAACCGACAAAAACCATCAAAAAGGCATATTTTCGTCAAAATGCGTGAAAATCACGCATCCGACCTGCTCGATTTTCAATCACATCATCCCGCTTTGCGGGATTCACCCGCTCCCATCCATTCTTTTTTCGTAGGAGTCGAGGTGACGAGACTCATTTCAAATCCGTGCCTTGGCCAGAGACTCCTTACGTCGTCCCCTACGGATTGTGGGTCTTGGCAGCGTTGCTCCGTGCGCGCCGTCTTTGGCGCATGGATGAGCGGCGGGCAGGGGACTGCCCGCTCCACCGGCCAATGTCCAAACAGACCAATTGGTAAAATTAAACCATCTTCTCAACAAACCCGATTTTCAAATTTGACAATTTCAGTGGGACATGAAAAGTTACCGTAGCGGCTCGCATGAAGAATCTCCAAGCTGAAATTTGTGTCAATGGGCAGACTGATACTTGCCCATGTGAATTTTAATCAAATAAGAGGTTCATGATTATTTTTTGGCATGCCGCGACTGCGGTCATCGAAATCCTGGTTCTGACGGGCGTGGTTTCCATTGTTCTTGGCCATCTGGGCACATGGCGGCATTTCACAAAGGCAACTCCGCCCGCACTCCCGGAACACGCCCCCAAGGTGAGCATTTTGAAGCCCATTGAGGGCGCCGGGCCGAACCTCTATGAAGCCCTCGCTTCCTTTTGCCGGATGGATTATCCCGGCGAGGTGGAAATCATCGTCGGCACCATCCGGCCGGACGATCCGGTGGTGGCGGTGGTCGGGCGGCTGCGCACGGAATTTCCCGGACGCGACATCCGGCTGGTGTTTGCCCGGTTGATCGGCACCAACCGCAAGACGAGCATCATGGAAACAATCTGGCAGGAGGCGACCGGGCAGTTCCTGTTTTTCTCCGACGCCGACGCCGTCGCTCCCAGGGATTATTTGCGCCAGCTCGTGCCAAGACTGGCGCAGCCGGAAGTGGGCTGCCTCACCTGCATGTTCCGCGGAATCCAGGCGCGCACCGCCGGCGGCAAGATGATTGCGCTGCATTTCGGCTTCAACTATCTGCCGCAGTGGATGCTCGCGCAGTGGACGACCGGGATCCACTGGGCCGTCGGCATCACGATGGGCGTCCCCCGCGAGGTGCTGGAGAAGCTGGGCGGTTTCAAGAATTTTCTGAATCATCTGGCCGACGATTACGAGCTTGGCCACCGCGTTTCACAACTCGGCCTGCGCGTCATTGTCGCGCCGTTGCTGGTGGATTGCGTGATGTCGGAGGAATCGTTCGGCAATGCGTTCGCCCGGATGCTGCGCTGGAAACGCACCATCCGCCGCGCGCGTGGTCTTCAGTTTCTCGGCGTCATCTTCACCTACCCGGTTTTTTGGGCGCTGATTCTGGCCTTGATCCAGCCGCTCGCCTGGTGGTCGTGGAGTGCGCTGGGTCTGGTGGTGACGATTCGCTGGCTGCTGGCCGCGGGATTGCAGGCGGTTGTTAAAATACCCGACTGGCCGCGCGCCTGGTGGCTTCTGCCGGTCGTGGATGTCGTGGAAGGAATCACCTTTTTTGGCGCCTATATGGGCAAAACGGTTTTCTGGGCCGGGCGTCGTTACTCGCTGCTCCGTGACGGAACCCTTGAACCGGTCGCCCCGGAAATGCGACTGAAAAAAAGCGAACCGTTTGCCGTGGCAGAGAATTGAAATTGCAGAAACGGGGCGAGGCCGTTGCTCCATGGAAAAGGCCTTCGATGGCTCCGCAGGATTTATTGCGGGGCAGTTTTCGTGTCTGCGGCGGCGGGCAGCGATGTGTCTTTCGATTTCACATGATTGCTGTAGCCGATGAACGCCGTGCCGAGAACGATCAGCACGACCCCGATCCAGCGCGCCGCATCAATGTCTTCATGCAGGAAAAACTTCGCGGCGAGCACCGTCATCACAAACCCAATCGCCGTCAACGGCCAGATGAAGCTCACGTCGCCCTGGCCCAGCAGATATTGCAGTTGGGCGAAAAAAATGGTCAGCAGCAGCAGGCCCAGCAGCACGTTCTTGTTCGTGAACCAGTCGCCCACGAGCTTGAGCACGTTTAACAGCACCGGGGTGTTGGCCTGGCGTCCGGTGTAGCGCGGGCCGATCTGGTCAAGCCCCTTTTTGAGGATGACGACGCCGACGGCTTCAAATGAGAACGCGATTACGAGGAGGATCAGGATTTTTGTCATGGCACAAGCATTGGCATTTGCCTCGTTTCAGTTCAGGCCGAGTATCATCCCCCGCAGCCAGATTTCAAAGCTTTTTCAAGATTACTGCCAGCGCAGACTTTGCTGGCTGGGATATTGTCTTCGTAGCGTCCGGCCTGTGGCCGGAATCGAGGCCCAGCCTCGACATTACACCCGGCGGGGCGGGGACTGCCCGTCTTACCTGCCTGCATGGCGACTTTGAGGGGCTGGAACCGGTGTTTTAGGAGAAAATGGCTCGTTTTTGACGAAAAGAGGCGAAAATTGAACGGTTTTGGGTGCAAACCCAGTCGTTGGGGGCGAGGAAGTAGCCGTTGGGGGCGGTAAAGTAACGGCTGCGGACCGGGAAGTAACCGTTCGGAACCGGGAATAAGTGGCGGCGGACCGGGAAGCAGCCGTTCGGGACCGGGAAGTAACGGCTCCGGCCCGGGAATAAATCGTTCGGGACCGGGGAGAAATGGTTCGGAACCGGGAATGTGCGGCGGCGGACCGGGTGCCAACGGTTATTTCCCCGGTCGGGAAAGCAGCCGTTGGGTTTGCATCATCAGCGGCTGGTTTTTCATCCCCGGAAGCCTCTGCGCGCCGACTTGAGACAGTTGGCGACGGGTTTTGTCTCCATTTTCAATCTGCCCTGCGGACAGGTGCCTTGGCGGACGGCGACGGTGAAGCCGCCGGGATTTTCTGCACGACAGAAATCACCGATTCATGTTTGCCGATTCGATGCCACTGTTGAATCCAGTTCCAGCCCTGCGGCGGTGGCTTGGCGTTGAGGGCGCAATCCCACACATGCGTGGTGGATATGTGGCCGGGCGCCGACTGCGCAATGCCGTCGCCGGTGGCCTTGGCGAAGGCTTCGCGCAGGGACCAGAAGCGGAGGAATTGTTCCTGCCGTTCCTGCGCGGGAAAATTTTCAAGCTGCCGGAGCTGCGACGAGTCCAGGCACATCGCGGCGACGAGTTCCACGTTCCATTCCGGGCGCAACACTTCCACGTCCACGCCCACTTCCAATTCCGGCGCAATGGCCATCGCAAAAAGGCTCTCCGCGTGCGATGTGCTGAACTCGCACCGCACGGTCGAGGATGCCGTGAATTGCGGCTTGCCGGATTTGGTTTCCTCAATGGAAAGTTTCTGCGGCGGCGTATTGAGAAACCGGCCCAGCAGGAAACGTCGCAGTGCGCGGCGTCGGAGGAACAGTTGCCGGTGCCGCTTGGAGCGCAGCCGTTCGGCGCACGGCAATTCATCCGGCGCGAGAAAGCATTCGTCACAATGCGCCAGCACACGCGGGTCGTCGAGGTCGCAGCACCACAATTGCACGTCGGGCAAGCTGGTTGGAACCGGTTCAAGCATGATTGGCCTCCTCGCGTCGCGCCGGGATGCCGAACCATCTTGTGCCGGCGGGCAGGGTCTCGCCTTTCATGAGGAGCGACAGTTCGCCGAGTGTTGCGCCGGATTCCATTTTGGTGTCGTAAAGGACGAGCGTGCCGGTGCCGACCTTGCAGCGCGGGGCGATTTCGACGGTGCCCATCTTCATTACGCGGTCCTCGAACAAATGCGTCTGGATGGTGCAGTCGGCGTTGAGCATGGCTTCGTCGCCGATGGTGGCGAGGTCGAATTCGCTGAAGTCCGTGGTGTCCATATAGACGCGCCGCCCGACCTTAGCGCCGAGCAGCCGGAAATACCAGCAGACGAACGGCGTGCGGGTCAACATGCCGAGCAGCCAGGCGTCGGTGAGATGTTCGTGAATGGCGTTGATGAGTTCGTTCCGCCAGACGAAGCTGCACCAGAGCGGTTTTTCGCCGGAGCGATAACGTCCGACCAGAATCCATTTTATCAGAATTGTGAACGCGACCGCCACAATGCCGCACGCCGCGTAAAGCAACGGCAGGAGCAGCAGCATTTGCCAGAGCGTGATGTCCTCTTCAATCAGGATCATCACGGAAAAGAGCAGGCTCGTCAGGATGACGAAACAGGTGGAGGGCAGGATGACGCGGATGGATTCCATGACCGCGCGCAGGGTGCGGAGCTTGCGCGAAGGATGGAACGTCTGCTCTTCGCCGAACGCGGTGCTGGCCTGGCGTTGAGGCAGAAAGATGGCGGGCGATCCCATCCACGACGTGTCGGCGCGCGTGGCGTCGGCGGCATCGGCGGGCGGAACGGACAGGCAGCCGATGAGGCAGCTTTCGCCGATGACCGTGCCCGGCGGCAGCACGGCGCTGTTGCCGATGAACGAGCGTTTGCCGATGTGATTGCCCGCGACGGTGACAAATCCGTCGCGCACGCGTTCCGCGCCGAGCATCACCGCGTCGGCGATGAAGCCTTCGTCGGCGATGGACAACAGGTCGGGCGCGATGAACGAGGCGGTGGAGACCTCGACGCCCTTGCCAAGCTTGGAGCCGAGCATCCGATACCACGGCGGCAGATAAATGGAGGCGTAGAGCGGACCAAGCACATCGAGGCTCAGCCGGAGCGTTTGGTCCACGAACCATTTCCGTAGGTAGAAAAAGCCGTGCAGCGGATAAACTCCCGCCTTCACGCGGCCCAGCAGCAGCCATTTGATGACGACAATCTCCAGCGCGAGCAGCAGCACGAACGAGAATCCCACGAACGGCGACAGAAACAGATACCAGTAGTAATCGTCCGCGTAGTTCAACTGGTTCATGGCGATGATGCCGGGAAGGATCGCGGAAACGACCAGCAGCGGGAAAACCAGCACGCCCGCCGTGTGCAAAAGTCCGAACGCGAAGCGGCGCGATTTCGCGACGGGCTGCGCGGGGGAATTTCTCTTCGGACGCCCGGAGGATTTCGCGGGCGAACCGAGCCATGTTTCGCCCTTCGGGATTTTCATGCCGCGCGGCAGAAGCGACAGGTCTTCCAGCGCCGAATCATCTTCCATGACCGTGTTTTCGCAGATCACGGAGCGCGTGCCGACAAAGCAGCGTTTGCCGATCGTGACCGGGGCGATGACGAGCATGCCGTTTTCCACGGTGCAACCCAGCGCCCCGGAATCCGCGCCGATGCTCGTGTCGTCACCGATGGAAAGCAGGTCGTAAATGGCGAAGTCTTCCGCGCCGAGATAGACATTGCGCCCGATCTTCGCGCCCATCAGCCGGTAGTAAATGTTCAGCAGCGGCGTGCCGGTGAGATAGGCGAGGGGAACGGCGGATTCGATGGCGGTCACAAACCACCAGCGGAGATAATATGCGCCCCACAGCGGATACGTTCCCGGACGATAGCGCCCGATGACGAGCCATTTCACAATGATCGCCGTGACCAGCATCAGCGGATACAGGACGATGAAGACAGTCAGTGCGGCGGGAATGGCGACGTTGTAATCATAATCATCTTCGATCATCCAGGTGTATGTCAGGAAAGGCGCGAGCCATTGCATCGCGAAGAACCCGAGGATGGGGAAGAGTCCGACGAGCTGCGCGCAGCCGCAGAGAAAATGGCGAAACCACGGGATGGAATTGACGGGCACGGAAGTCGTCGCAGTTTCCGTTTGGACTTTCTTCTCAAACTGCGCAGCCAATCCTTCAAGGGTCGGATGCTGATAAACGTCGAGCATCGAAAGCGATTGGAACGGAGACTCCTTGCGCAATTCGGAAACCATCCGCGCCGCCAGCAGCGAATGGCCGCCGAGGTCGAGGAAGAAATTGTCGGTCACGGAAACCGGCATCGGGGCGAACAGCTTTTCCCAGACGGCGACGATGCGTTGCTCCTGCTTCGTCCGTGGCGCAACAATTTCCGGACGCGACTGCGCTGCGCGGTTGCGCGGCGGTGGGAGATTGCGGCGATCCACCTTGCCGCTGGATAGCATCGGGAGTTCTGAAATCGTTTCAAACAGCGCCGGCATCATGTAGGCCGGCAACCGCGCGCGCAGTCGGGCACGGATAGCCGGGTCGTCCGGCGGCGCGTCGCCGCGAGCGACGAGATAGGCGACGAGTTGTTGAGCGCCGGGAGAATCTTCGCGCAACGTCACCGCCGCGGCCTGCACGCTGGGACATTCCAGCAATACAGATTCGATTTCTGATAGCTCCACGCGGAAGCCTCGGATTTTCACCTGCGAATCAATGCGGCCAAGAAATTCAATCTCGCCATCGGGCGTGAACCGCGCAAGGTCGCCGGTGCGGTAAAGTCGTGCGGGCGACTCACCGTTTTTCGCCAGCGGATTCGGAATGAATTTCTCCCGCGTCAATTCCGGCAGTCCGACGTAGCCGCGCGCGAGACCGATGCCGCCGAGGCATAATTCGCCAGCCTGCCCCTGCGCGACGGGGCGCAGTTGCTCGTCTAGGATTTCCGCGAAATAGTTTGGCAGCGGCCGGCCAATCGTGACGGGCTTTTGCGGATGACATTCGGCGTAGGTGGCGATGACCGTGGCCTCGGTCGGGCCATAGGTGTTGACGACGCGTCGTCGCGGGTTCCACCAGCGCTTCACCAGATCCGGCGGGCACTGTTCGCCGCCGAGAATCAGCAGCCGCACGGACGGCACGTCCTCATCCATCATCGAAAGCAGCGTCGGCACGCAGGAGAGCACCGTCACGCCTGCATCGGTCAGCATCCGCGAGAGCGCCGCGCCCGCGTGAACCATTTTGTCGTCGCCGACCACGAGCGCCGCGCCCGTGTAAAACGCGAGCCAGATTTCTTCAACGGAAGCGTCGAATGCGATGGAGAACCCCTGATAAACGCGGTCGTCCGGTCGCACCTTGAAAATTTCCCCTTCGCAACGCACAAGGTGGCAGGCGCTGCGATGTTCAATCTGCACGCCCTTCGGCTGGCCGGTGGAGCCGGAGGTGTAAATGATGTAGCAAAGGTCTTCCGGCGTCGTGCCGATGTCGGGGGAATTCAATCGCGTGACTTGCCGTGCAGCGATTTCAATCTCCTGTTCGTCGAGCGCAATGATTTCACCCCGGAAGTTTGACGCCTTGGCCGCGAGCGATTGGGTCGTCACCAATGCCCGCGCCCGGCAATCCGCGAGAACAAAACCGACGCGTTCAGCCGGCAATCCCGGATCAAGCGGCACATAAGCCGCGCCAGCTTTTAGGATGCCGAGCAGCGCAACGCAAACTTCAATGGAACGCGGCAGCAGCATCGCCACGCAGTCGCCACGCTTCACGCCCCGGCTGCGAAGATGTCGCGCGATCTGGTTGGCGCGCTGCTCGACTTGAGCGTAAGTCATGCTCTCTCCGGCGCAGATCAGGGCGATGTTTTGGGGATGTGTTTCCGCCTGCCGCTCGAACAGTTCGTGCAAAAGTCCGGGTTGCGAAAAATCCGGCGCGGTTTGATGTCCGCGAACTGTGTTGTGATTGGCGTTTGTCAATTGAGTCAACAAATCACCCGTAAAATCAAACGTGGTGAGCTTGTAGCCTTGAGAGACGGCGGGCGGCTTGAAAAAGTTTCAACGGGTGCGCAGCCGGTTCAATTCGCAACCGGCTTCGGTCCGGTTTTCAATCTGTCCTGCGGCCAGAACGGTTTGCGGAAGGCGTCGGTGAAATCGTAGCCGCTTTGGAAATCGTCGCGGCTGTCCTTCTCGGTCTTGGCGAGCAGGCCGTTCTCCACCATGTTGAAGACGATGTCGCCGAAGTCGCGGCAGTTGCGGATGCCCCATTCCTCGAACACGGTTACGACCATCGGGCCGAATTGCTGGAGCGCGAACTGCCGGATGCCGTCAAGCAGTTCCTGACCGGTGATGTGACGGATTGTCCCGCGATTTTCCCTGCCGACGAGTTTCTGGGAGAAGTCCAACGCCTCGCGCACGAACGCATAGGCGTCGCGCGAGAAACGCGCATCCTTCGCGAGGATTATCTCCACCGCTTCATCAAAATTAACTTCGTGCATATTTAAGGTTTGGCTGCCTGGACCGTTGCGACCGGCGGATGCGCGGTGCGATACATTTTAACTGCCCAGCCCGTGAGCAGCAGTCCCAGAACGACAATCAGAAACAACTGCTCCTGTTTTGTCAGCCTGTTCACTCTCTCAATGTATCTGAAACTAGACAGACGGCAAGCGCATGCGATTGAAGCGGCTGTAATAATTTATGATTTACGGTTCACGGTTTACGCGGCAAACTCTGATTGGTTCGTAAATCGCAAATCCAATATCGTAAATCATCATGGCAGCCATCGGACGGTTTCAAAAAGGCTTGGACATTTTCCACGCCAAGGTTGTGGACGGGGAGTTGTTCCGTCTGCGCGGCG
>CAYPTV010000084.1:0-9307 GCA_964413505.1 uncultured Bifidobacteriaceae bacterium
AGGGGCTGGTGACCGGGGTGTTCGTGGCAATTGTCGTCCAGTTCGGGAGGGACAGGCTTGGGCTGGTTTGCAGCGTGACGGGATAAAACGGCGTCGTGCTGAGGACGACAGTGGCGTTGGTGCGCGTTCTGGAGATGCTGGCAAATACGGGGGCTGTCGGCGTTGGCAGTTCGCCAACATTGCCGTTGAATGTGACCCCGGCAGTGAACGCCAAGGCCCGGCCGTCCATTGCGCTGGTGGTATTTATAGTGATGGCTTGAGAAGCTATGATGGTTCCCTTGAACACGGCGAATGTTCCAATAACCGCCGAAGTGCCTTCCTGCCAGAAAATGTTCCTAGCCTGTGCACCGCCAGCCAGGATGACATGAACATCGCTGCCTATTTGAAGATCGGCTGCTATCTGGAAAATCCAGACATCATCTGGACCGCCCGTGAGGGTGACGTCCGCTCCCGCTGCCGAAGCCGTGCCCGTGAATTTGTAGAGGCCGGGGACGAGGGTCATCCCGCCGAAATTCCCGGATCCTGGAACCAGTTCTGGATTCAGGAAAGGACCCGTGGGTGCGGGCATTCGTCCGGCGGCGTCGTTGAACGCGGTGGTCAAATCGCCCTTGGCCGTCGTTAACATGGCGGGATCAATCACCGAACCTGCAGGTCCGGCGGCATCAACGGTATAGATTGTCCCGTTCACCTGGGCTTGGGTCAAGTGTATGGCAGCCCCGGTGATGGGACTCGCCCCGATATCGCCATTAATGACGCCCCCGCCCGTGGTGGTGATTGTTGCCCCGGCGAGAATCGTGAAGTGCGCAGCCGATCTTAAGTCAACTGCTGCCGGCCCTGCCGCCAGCAACATGCGGGGCGCGGCCATAAAGGCCATCGCAAAAACAAGGCCGGTGAAAATCTGATTCGTCCCGATTACTTTAAAACTCCAGAGGGCGTGAGCGGGGAGGCTGGTGTTTTTCATGGTTACATTTTAGTCAAACAGTCTGCACTTCTCTATGGGGTGTAACCCTACTTTGTCAGACGGTTTAACTGCATCCGCACGGCCATCATCGGCGTTTTTTTTGCAGTGCATTAAGGGGTGGTGATGAACGCCCGGTAGAAACGCTGGGGCACCGTTGTCATTGCGTTGGTGTCGGTGAACGTCCAGATGTTGGTGGCCGGTGTATTCGTGGCGATCATTGTCCAGTTTGGAAGGGAGAGGTCGGGGCTGGATTGCAGCGTCACTAGAAAATACGGCGACGTGTTGAGGACGACGGTGGTGTTGGTGGTCGTTCTGGAAATCGCGTCAAATACGGGGGCAGTCGGCGTCGGGATACTGCCACCAACACCGTTGTATGTAACCCCGGCGGTGAACGCCAACGCCCTGCCGTCCAACGTGCTGCTGGTCATCATCACGATGCCTTGATTTGACATTATGGTCCCCTTGAACACCGCGAAGGTTCCAATATTTACAGAAGTGCCGACCTGCCAGAAAATGTTTCTGGCCTGTGCGCCGCCGGCCAGGATGATATTCCTCATGCTGCCCATCTGAAGATCGGCTGCGATCTGGAAAATCCAGACATCATCGGGACCACCCGTGAGGAAGACGTCCGCTCCCATTATCGAAGCTGTGCCCGTGAATTTATAGAGGCCGGGGGCGAGGTTCAGCCCGCCGATATTCCCGCCATTGGGGTTCAAGTGATCCGGATCAGCAGGCACGGGTGTTCGTCCGGCGGCATCGTTCATCGCCGTGGTCAAATCATTTTTAGCCGCGAGCAACAAGCCCGGAGCCACCACCGCGCCCACCGGCCCGGTGTCATCCGTTTCATAAATCGTCCCGTTCACTTGGGCTGAGGTCAGGCCGATGCCAGACCCGCTAATCGGATACGCCCCGACATCGCCATTAATGGTTCCGCCCCCGGTGGTGGTGATCGCTGCCCCGGCAAGAATCGTGAAATGAGCAGCCGATCCCAAGTTGACTGGTGCCAAGCCGGCCGCCAGCAATGTGCGGGGCACGACCAAGAAGGCCACCGCAAGGACAATGCCGAGGAGCATCGGTTTCGTTCTGTTGATTTTAAAAATCAAATGGGTGTGAGTGCGAAATGCGATGCGATTCATGGGGCTATTTTAGCCAACTGGGTGGCTCTTCTCCATGGGGTGTAACCCGAACAACAAAAAACCCGCGCGGCTTTCACCACGCGGGTTGATTCGGTTCCTCTTGTCGGTAGGTAGCTACGGCACCACCACGACAACGGGCGGAGCGCTTTCCTGGCTCTCGCCCGTCGAGTTGCGCGCCGTGACCGTCACGCTGACCTTGGTGCCTGACACCAACCCGGTGAACGTCGCCTCCGGGTCCGTCGTCAACAACTCCGTAATATCCGAACCATCCGCCGCATTTCTTACAATGAACCGGTAGCCGTCCGCACGGCGTGAATCACCGCTATGCGCATACAACGTCTGCGACCCCGCCGCTCCCGGCGTGACCGTAAGATTCTGCGGCACATCCGGCCCCGCCGTGTGGCCCGGCATGTCAAACCCAAACGCCAGCCAGCGCGGATCGTTGTCGTCCAGCAACTGTCCCAACTCGGATTGCAATCCTATTGCCCGCGCCCGGCCCGCATCAATGCCATCCTGCAAATTCGACTGCGCCGTTCCCGCGTCCGTGTTGCTCTGGTTGCTCGCCTTTTGCGCCGCCACGATGGCATCCGACGACGCCGTGCACGCTGCCGCCGTGCAGTCAATCCCGTTGACATTCTTCACCTCATGCGACGGGTTGTTTGTATAATATCCCATCCAGGTGAAACAAAAGGACAAGGTAGGCCGCCCGGACATAGACGCCTTTGAAGCCATGATGATGCGCGAAGATTGCGAGAAAGGCTTCTTCGTGTCGTTCGATTATTCGTCGGACGCGTTGACGGAGATCGAATCGTTCTTCAAGCGCAGCCACAAAGTCATCGTGGCCCTGACCGTGCAGGAAATCCTCGACGAGCACATCGCGAAGAAGCTGGTGTGAGAAAAGAATTAGCTTTTGCTGGCTGTGCCATTTTGGGTCGGAGGAATTTTTACCTTCGGCAAACCCCATGTTTCTCGTGCATTGTTAAGATTTCCGCTTGAAAGTTCTTTGCAATAAAAATCGAATATTTGTTGCAATCGTTTTACTGCCACGCCAATTGTGCATTGCTGAACAATTGTGCTTTTATGAGTCCAAGATTCATATTCCACAGTGAATCGCAAGCAAACCGGCTTTGCGCTAAAAGCAAAAACGAACATTTCGGCTGGCAGTAAAAATTCGTGCTTTGTAAATGGAGCTATAGTCATAAATCCCGTCGGTGGCGACGCAACGCGCCATGTCGCCTTCGAAATTCGAGGAAGTGAAACTGGTATTGCCTCTCCTTTTTTTAATCTCTCCATCTGGTCTTTAGTGTATTTTGTTTTTGCCTCTTTGAGACAAGAAGTCACGCTGCCAGTTGCGGTGAATGGACATTCGAGTTTATCCGTAACAAGGACGATTTCGCGCACGGTAAATTCTTTGCCAATTAAATTTCGAACCTCTGTTGTGAGTCCAGCAATTGCATGTCCACAGGATATAATTCGCAGTTCGCGCCGTAATGCCCGCTTCAACCAATAATTTATGATTATATCGCGTAGCACCGCCCACAGCGCGAGTAGAATTGATGCGATGATACCCGCAGTTGCACCTTCAACTACTGCGTCCCAATGTATTTTCATATTTTGAGGTTATTAAATTTATATGAATGTTCGCCATTCAAATTTGCACTCCCAAACTCGGCCATCATCCATCAGCCATCGCTGCCGTAGCACCGTCGGCTCGGCATCATTGTTCAACCACAACCCAATTTGAATATAATTTTCTCGTGAATAACTTTATTTTGCTGTCAACAACTTTGTCTTGTTGCAAAAGCAACATTGGAGCAAGGTGAACTTGATATGAATCCATACAATCACGCACGAGCTTACCAAGCTCAATTAAAGAGAAAACAAGAACGCAACACCACGGCAATTATTTATTTCCGCAGCGGTGTCAAAGCTGGTGCAAAAGCGGCGCGAGAATTGATAGAAAAAGGCTTTGATAAAGCTGATGATTTTGAATCGCTTGTTATTAAGCGCGTTGCTGAAAGTCGTAAAGGCAGCGAAGAAAATCAAAACGAGTCAGCAGCAAGTTAGTTTCACCCACGTCCTCCCCATCCCGGCCTTCACCCCACGGAGAAGGAGAATCATCCGCCGTCTCCCTTAAAAATCCGCGCGTGGGATGGGCATAGATATTTCGCCCATGCCTGTGCATCATGGCCAAACGCCTGCGCGACGTTTGCGCGTTGCCGGAAAGCGAACCGCTCTGGCGCGCCGGACGCGGCTTCGTCGTCCGCGATTTGCCGGAGTGCGCCCGTCCCCGGGCGCAGCAACGTGGTCAGGCAAACCGTCTTCGGATTGACCGGGCGCATAGCAGTCAGGACATTGCAGCGGCCGGGGACGGCCGCACTCCGCCCTCAATTTTGTAGGAGACGAGGTGACGAGGCTCATTTTAATCCCTGTTGCGAGTTTTTAATTAGAGCCTCCTCACGTCGGCTCCTACGTCACGCAGCAGGAGCATCATCCGTCGTCCACTTGAAAATCCGCGCGGGAGCCGGCATGGGCGAAATATGTCCTTTTTTCTATCGCTCCGGCTGTTTGCCCCTATAGTCATCCCGTCACCCAAAGACTCCATGCACCGATTCATCAACACCCGCCATCTATCCGCAAACGAGCTGGAATCTTTCCTTGCCTGTTGCGACGCGCGCGCCAAAAAGGAAGGCTACGTTTCATGGAGCGACGTTCACCTCGAATCGCCGTTGAAAAGAACGATCATCCTCGATTGCATCAAATCCTGCGATTTTCCAGTCACCGTTCTAGAGGACGTTGAATGACGGTTCAATCACCGGCCCGCTTGAAAATCCGCACGCCGGAATTGGCATTGATATTTCGCCCATGCCAGTGCGTGATGGCCAGACGCCTGCGCGATGTTTGGCAGTTTCTTGATTTAGCCGGAGCGCGGCTGTGTCGCAGACCAGCCGCAGCTATTGCCACCTTGCTGCGGCTGACGCTTCGCGCACAGCCGCGCTCCGAAGCATCACAATTTCGGAAACTACCCGGCGTTTGCACCTGCCGGAAAGCGAACTGCTCTGGCGCGCCGGACGCGGCTTCGTCGTCCGCAAAGCGCTGGCCAGATTATGGCATGAACCATTTGTCCGGGGGATTCTGGTTCGTATAGAATTCGTTCAAACGCAGGTGTTCGCCATGCCCGTCCATGAAACCCAAGTCGCACCGGCCAGCATGCCGCGTTGAAGGCCGCGCATCCTCATCATCGTTGAGGTCGTCATCCGGAGCCGTCAATTTCAAGGTGTCAGGTCGCGGGGTCACAAAATCATCTTCCGTCCCGATATCGCCCTGCATGATGGTGGTGCTGGTGGTATGGAAAGAGGCAAGTTTTGTAAGCGGCGGCGGGTTCGGGTCGGTCATGTCAACAAAAGTCAGTTCGCTCAGACCATAAGAGTTTGTCTTGGAGTTGATGTCGGACGGACAAAGATGAATTTTGGCGACGTGGTTGAGATACGAATCAAGCAAGGCAGGCCAGTCCACCTCGTTGCCGTCGGCATCATTGTATGCAGTGGGTGGAAGCAGATCATTGTTCTCGTCGGCATACATGATGACCGCCAATGTCTGTTGACGCACACTGTTGATACAGGACGCCTGGCGTCCCCTTTCCTTGGCCGAGGCCAATGCCGGTAGCAGCAAGGCAGCCAGAATGGCGATGATGGCGATTACCACCAACAGTTCAATCAATGTGAATCCTTTCTTCACTTGCAAAGAAAGTAAAATATCCGGCTTAAAATGCAAAAACTACCTGCATGGCTGATTCAACGAATATCCGTCCATGCCTGCCGCGTCATGGCCAGACGCCTGCGCGATGTTTGGCAGTTTCTTGATTTAGCCGGAGCGCGGCTGTGTCGCAGACCAGCCGCAGCTATTGCCACCTTGCTGCGGCTGACGCTTCGCGCACAGCCGCGCTCCGAAGCATCACAATTTCGGAGACTACCCGGCGTTTGCGCCTGCCGGAAAGCGAACTGCTCTGGAAATGGGGAGCGCGGGCGTCCCGCCTGCCGTGTTCGGCATCGCGCCGAACTCCTTGCGGAGTTGCCACCAATTCCCGCCGCCATTCCATCCGGCGGGACGCCTGACGGTGCAACCGGGACGGTCGCGCTCCCCGTCCCCTTGAAAATCCATTCACCGTCAAATCTGTCCTAAATGGCTGGTTTTGAACGGGCAAGACGCGTTCCGGCCCTGATTTTGCCTCCTAAAAACTGCCGACGACCGCGTCGTGCCCACCCAAAAACTCCTTTTGGAAGGCGACGACCGCGTCGTGCAATCCTCCAAGCTCCTTAAAACAGGCGGCGACGTCGTCGTGCTCATGTAAAAACTCCTTTTGACAGGTGGCGACCGCGTCGTGCCCGCCCAAAAGCTCCTTTTGGGAGGCGACGACCGGGTAATGCAAGCCTCCAGACTCCTTAAAACAGGTGGCGACGTCGTCGTGCTCGTCCAAAAGCTCTTTTTATGAGGCGACGACCGCGTCGTGCAATCCTCCAGGCTCCTTAAAACAGGCGGCGACCCGGTCGTGCCCATCTAAAAAGTTCCTGCCTGGGACTAATGACCCTTCTTTCTGGGCGCCGGGGGGCTGGTGTTTTCCTTCACCACGGCGATCATCTCGTCCATGCCCTCCCTGATCTCGTGAACCTGCGGATGCACTTCCTTGATGAGGTCGTGCTCGATCTTGGAAAGCTTTTCGATGCGCCTGCCCTGCTCGCGCAACTGGTCCAGGAGGGAATTTTGCTTGATTGAAATCCGGCGCATCCACCAGAAGCAGACGCCCCAGCAGACGGTGCCGGCCAGGGTCAGCCAGAAGGCGAGGTTGTCTCTGCTCATAATCAACAGTGCCGCCGCTTGACAGGCGCCGGGGTGAAATAAAATTTCAAATCCATGCCCTCCGCGAATCGTGTCAGCGACGGGGGCGTCGCTGACGGCAGCCGGGGCGGCTGCGCTCCCAAAAATTGTCCGGCTGCATTTTGGTCCATGTCAACATGACCTTCCATCATGGCGGCTCAGGCAAACCTTTCGAGCGGCTGCCTTTTGGCCGAATTCATGCACACACATCGCCTGATCGGCTGCTGCATGGTTCCGGTTTAGTCCTCATCATCCGTGTTCAGTGCCGCCGATTCCCGGACGGACTGGCTCATTTGATCAATCTCCGCCTCGGCCACGCCCTCCTCCACCAGCCGTTCATTGTCGCTCCGGCCTTCCTCGTCCTCATCCTCGCTGGGTGCCGCCGGCACTTTGTGTCCGGTGGAACCGGGCAATGGATCCCAGCGTTCGGCTTCGGGCGCGGATTCAAGGAGGGCTTCCTTGGGGTCAATGTCCGTTTCGCCGGTCAATTCCCGTCTGGCCTGCGCAAAATGCGCCACGGTGGCGGCTCCCGACATTTCACCGTCAATGACCGCCAGTTCCGCCGCACGCGCGCGCACCATCTGGGGCGTCACCGTGCCGATGCCGGCGGAATTTTCCGAAATGACGCCGTCCTTCAATGGATTTGTTTTCATGGGATGAAATTTATCGTGCGTGATTGGTCTGGTCGTTGTGGGAAGTTTTCATTTCGCGCGTGCCACGGTCTTCGCGCGTGTCGCGGGATTGTGAAAAAATGTTGTCCCGTTTTTTGGACTTTTGATTTGGCATGGGCTTCTCCTGAACGGGCCGCAACGTGTGGAGCGTTTGCGGAAAGACCGGAGCTTGCGGCGCCGCCGCAGGTTTGGTGAAGGGAGATTTCATGATTTTTCTAATTGCGGTGGAAATTTAATTTGCCGACGGGTCATGCGCTTCATACACATGATTTTCATGCCATTGGTTTAGCGGATCCTCCAAAATCGCAATCTGCTCCGGTGTCAGCAGCGGCTGGATTTTCCTTACGGCTGAATCCCTGCAAGGTTTGAGACCGGCCCAGGCAGCCTGCGATTCGGTGCGTGCCGCCTGGATTTGCGCCGCGTTCTTTGAACCGCGCACCTGCCGGCTCACGTCTCCGGCGGCATCAATCCTGGACTGGTTGGCCGCCTCGTATCGCTGGCTCATGCCGGCAAACTCGTCCTCGAACGGCTTCAGCGCCTCGCACTGCTTATGGGTGAGCCTCATCTTGTCCTTGAGGCCGGGCGGCAGGAGCGAGTGTTCCCCCAATGTCCGCTCACACATCACCGCGTCGTGATATTTCATGGTCACGACGACCGGGAAATCCTTGGACTCGGAATTGATGTAGATGGTGTTGTTGGTGATGCACTGCGCACGCAATGCCGGGACGGCAAGCATCAGGCTGCCGACGATTGCGAGCAAGAGGAGTTTGGCGTTCATTACGTCTTGTTGTGAAAACCGTGCGTGCGCGTGAGGCCGCGCTCCGCGATCAATTCCGCCTCCGCCGCCAGCCAGTGCTGCACCTCGTGTCCCCGCAGTGAACCCTGGTTCACATAGCTGAAGTAGGCCTTGCGGGCCACCTCGTCCGGTGCCGGCACAAATTCAGCCTCGCCCCGGCCTGATGTGGCAAACGCCGTGGGCCGCGAGGCGGTGGCCGGGTTTTGATTCTGGCTCCGGGAAAATTTATTATGCTTCATCCATGGAGCATAGGCCGGGCGACGGGCAACCGCCATGGGGTGTTCACCCCATCACTGGGCGGGAACGTGACGGGTGACGGCGATGCCGCCGGATGTAATGACGGCCCGCTTCTAAAATTCTCAATGCGTAGGAGCCGACGTGAGAAGGCTCGTTTCAAATTCGGAATTCGGAATTTTGAATTCAGAATTAAAATAATGAGCCTCGTCACCTCGTCTCCTGCAAAAGGACGCGGCAGGCATGGGCGAAATATCAATGACAGTTCTACGGTGGCGTATTTGGCGTGGTTCGCGGTTTGAATTTGTGCCAATTCGTGTCAAAGCTTTTCCGCCCTCGCGTAAATCTTGCCGCGTGCGTCCGCATCTGGCTTAATGCGCGCCGCTTTAATCATGTCAGCCAAACGCAAAAAAGATTCCCGCCAGCCTGAATTTCCCATCGAAGGCGTGCAGCCTCCCGCGCCGGTGGAAAAGAAGAAATCCGCCGCCAACGGCAACGGCACGGATCACGTCGTCGCCGAAACGGTCGAGACGGCCATTGTCCACAAGCCGTTTGATCCGAAAAAACTCGAAGCCGGCTTGCACACGCGCGTGGACCGCGGGTTTCTGGATTACGCCAGCTACGTCATCCGCGA
>CAYPTV010000085.1:0-9298 GCA_964413505.1 uncultured Bifidobacteriaceae bacterium
CGCTGAACGTCGGCAGACCGAGCGGCATGATCATGAATTCCTGGAAATCAATCGGCGCATCCGAGTGCGCGCCGCCGTTGATGACGTTGGCCATCGGCACGGGAAGAACTTTTGCGTTCGGGCCGCCGAGATATTTGAACAGCGGCTGGTTGAGCGCGGCGGCGGCGGCCTTGGCGTTCGCCAGCGACACCGCAAGGATCGCATTCGCGCCGAGCTTGGACTTGGTTTCCGTGCCGTCCAGCTTGAGCATGGTGGCGTCAACGGTCAATTGATCCGTCGCGTCTAGGCCGGTGAGCGCGGGGGCAATTTTGCCGGTGACGTTGGCGACCGCCTTCTGCACGCCCTTGCCGCCAAAACGCTTCTTGTCGCCGTCGCGGAGCTCGATGGCTTCGTGTTCGCCGGTGCTGGCGCCGCTGGGCACTGCCGCACGGCCTACCGTGCCGCAGCACAGCGTCACGTCCACTTCCACGGTTGGGTTTCCGCGCGAGTCCAGGATTTCGCGCGCCTGTATGTTCTGTATGTTAGTCATAAATAAACAGGCATGATAAAAGCCGCGCGCGGCGAGTCAAGAATGTAACAACTGACAGGAAGCCTGTCCTGAGAAACCGAAATGCCGCCGTGCGAAATCATGTTTATCTCCTCTTTCTGCCGTTACGTCAGTCCCGGCGGATTCTTCCAGCGCAAACAATTCGTCAAATTATCCGTTCCGACCCCAAAACCGCTCCTGATGGCTGTGAAGTATTTCTTCCAAAACCGGCACCATTACCGTGGCGCGTTTTTCATTTTCACTCAGAGCCACATTCGGATCACTCGTCACCGGTTTCCCGTCCGCAACCAATGCTGTCGTCTGTTCCGCCTCAAACGGATGAATTGTTTCGCTCGCATGTCTTGAAGCTGATTCAGCGCTATCAACCTATAAGAATTTGCCGGACTGGCAATGCACCATTTTTTTGCTTCCATGCGGACAATTTTGATCTGGATTACGGATGTTGAAAACATCACCGCCGTCCTGGCCGACAGGATTTGTCCTCATTGAACAGCGTAAGAAACGCGCCAGAGGGTGCCGTTGCCATCCTCGGTCACGAGAAGCGCGCCGTCGTGCGCCACGGACACGCCCACCGGCCTGCCCCAGACGTTCCGGTTGTCCACCACAAAGCCCGTCAGAAAATCGTCGTATTCACCCGTGGGAACGCCGTTGTTGACACGCACGCGCACGACCTTGTAGCCGGTGCGCAACGAGCGGTTCCACGAACCGTGAAGAGCGTCGAAAACATCTCCCCGATATTCCGCCGGGAATGCCGACACGCCGTTTGTGGCCGTATAAAAAGTCATCTCCAGCGGGGCCGAGTGCGATTGCAGCAGCACATCGGGCACCGTTGCCTTGCCGGCAAGATCCGGCCGCTCACCGGCATGGCGCGGATCTTCAAAGTTGCCCATGTAATACCATGGCCAGCCATAGAAGCCGCCCTCTTTCACGCGCGTGATGTAATCCGGCACCAGGTTGTCGCCCAGGCCGTCGCGCTCGTTGGTTGAAACCCACAATTCGCCGGTGTCCGGATTCACCGCCATGCCCACGCCGTTGCGGATGCCCGTCGCAAAAGCGCGGAGCGGTTCGCGCCCTTCCGGGTCGGTGACCAGGATGTCGGCGCGATGTGTTTCCGATCCCCATGCCGCGCCCAGCCCGTGTTCCGCTTCCCAAGCCGGGATGTCCTGAGAATCTTTTCTGCCCATGTTTTCGGCGATGTTGGATCCGGAACCGACCGAGATGAACATGCGTCTGCCATCGCGGGAAAACGCCACGTCGCGCGTGCTGTGTCCGCCGCCGCCGTCGCTCAAGTGCGGGACAATCACCTGCGGGTCGCCGCTTGCCTTCAAATCGCCGTTGCGGTAAGGGAAGCGGACCACCGAATTGTTGTTGGCCACATAGACCCATTGCGGATTGCCACCGGGCGGATAAAAGGCGATGCCAAAAGGACGGTCCAAGCCTTCCGCAAAAATCTGGTTGTCCGAGGGCGCATCCGCCCCGTCGGCAGCACGCAGCACGCGAATGCGTCTCGCGCCAGTCTCCGCGATGAAAATATCCCCGTTCGGCGCCACGCGCATCAGTCGCGGATTCGTAAATCCGGAGGCAAACAACTTTACGGTGAACCCCGGCGGAACGGACAACATGGCGTCCGCAGGTTGCTTGACCACTTTCGGATTGTTGCCTGCCGAGGCGGTTTTGAAAGACGGCGGCAAATCCGCCAGCGTGAGATGATGTTTGACTCCCGGCGTTTCATGCTGCCATGCGCCGGGGTCGGCGGCGACCGAAGCGGGCGTTATCTGCACCACGCTGTTCGTCGGTATGACACCGGCGGGAACAACCAGGGTCGAAAGATAGGCGATCACATCACTGCGGTTTGTTACATCGGGCACGGGCATCGGCATGAGCGTGCCCGGAACCGCCACCATCGGGTTCGTGAGGAAACGATCCAACGAGGCCGCATCCCAGACGATGCCAGAATCCCCCAAGGCCTTGGTATAATTGAAACCCAGCCCGGTGCCGGCTCGCCGCCCCACAACGCCCACCAGGCTGGGTCCCTGCTTCACAATCACCGTGTTCCCCGGCCCCAGGCTGGTGGTGTGACATACCGCGCAATTGATTTGGAAGTAAGCTTTTCCATGACCGGAATCGCCGACCGGCGGGGCGTCGGCGGCACGCATCCCCGTCGCGGACAAAACCACGGCAACAAATATTGAACCAGGAAAACAGCGCTGGCCGGCAGAAACAATGGCGTTCATGAGATAACTTTTACTAAATGTGTGCATAAATGGAAATAATAACCTCGCCGCGTGTCAATCACGTTGATTTGCGGAGCATCCCCTAAAAAGGACGAAACCCGCCGGAATCGGTTACATTAAACATCCCGGTTTGATAATGTCCGGCTGCTGAATTAAGCTGGCCTTCAAAAAATTATGAATGAGGTGACACAATCTCGCTGGCTGCCCGTGGTGCTGTTGACGTGCTCGAATGTCTTCATGACGTTCGCGTGGTATGGACATTTGAAGTTCAAGGACAAGCCGCTCCTGCTGGTCATCCTCGTGAGCTGGGGCATTGCGCTGTTCGAATACTGCTTTCAAGTGCCCGCCAACCGCTGGGGCAACGCGGTCTATTCCCCGCTTCAGCTCAAGATCCTCCAGGAAATCATCACGCTCACAGTGTTCTGCATCTTTGCGTTCTTTTATTTCGGAGAAAAGGTGCGGTGGAATCATTGCGCCGCGTTCGTCTGCATCCTGGCGGCGGTGGCTTTTGCCTTCTGGCCGCATGAGCCGTGACCGCCAGACCATTATTGTTGACGCGGCGATACATCAGCAATCCGCCAAGGCTGCCAAGGACGGACAGGGCGAGCGCGGAAGGTTCGGAAGCCGGCGTCAGGGAAATTTTGTCAAACAATCCGTCGCCATTCGCATTAAAAAATTCAACGTCAGCAGCAGCGTTGTGTCCCAAGGTTTCAAGGCTTCATCACCGGAACACCGTCGGATTTATTTCGGCGATTCTTCAGCATCACTCGCACGGTGCTCATGCCAAACGGCACAAGCAGCGCGGCACCGGCAATGATGGTGGAGGGTTCTGGCACGGATATGAATGCTTGGTCACGCGCTTGGGCCATCATGGAAATCACACACGGTGCTGACATGAATGGACGCCAATGCGTTCTACGTCCAGACGCAAGCACGGACGAACCTGGCGTTCCTGACGTCGGGTTATCAAGCGGCGAGCACCAACCGTGCGCAGTCGCAGTTGGAAACGCCCGCCATCACGGGGATAGACAAGGACATCTCCACGCATTTGAACGTGCATCTGACGCCCATCACCAATGCGGTGGGTTACGAGGTGCAGACGTGCATCGGCTAAGCTCCGTGGGTGTCGGCGCTGTTCTCCAAGCAGGCGCGCACGATCATGTTTATGAGCCTGACGACGGGCACGGTGGTGCAGGTGTGTGCGGGGCCCTGGGCGGCAGCACCGGCCAGAGCGACTGGTCAATGCCCGGCTCCAGCATCGTGGACTGACATTGCGGTCAGCCACCATGCCTCTCACCCGGTCTTTGGCCACCCTCTTGTCCAATGGGTGAGGGACGGGGTGAGGCAAAGCCGGAACGGGAAACCGTTCCGGTTCTTTTTATTGAAGCGCGGCTGTGCGCGGAGCCTCAACCGCAGCGCGAGGTAAATGCTGCGGCTGGTCTTGAATATAGCCGGGCTCCGCCTGAAGATTTGGGTGACGAGGCACCGCCGCCCTACAAATCAATCAAGCAGGAATGGAAAAAACACAGTATTGCCTGCCAAAAGATAGTTGCCGATTGTTATGGCTATTCCGGCGGAATGGGCGATACTGGACGCGTCTGTTAGATAGCTTGTTTCTTTCAAGGCATGGTGAATCCTCAAGTGAACTCGTTTCAGTGATGATTTTAGACCCGGTTTTCGGGAACAGTCTGTGGAAAGCGCCGGTTTGTCGGACAGTAAATTATCACATGAGCAATAAATTATTTGTAGGAAATCTTTCCTTCAACGCCACTGAAAACACCCTGAACGACGCGTTCGCCGCGTTCGGCACGGTCACCGAAACCAACCTGATGATGGACCGGGAAACCGGTCGTCCCCGCGGGTTTGGCTTCATCACCATGAGTTCCGCAGACGAGGCCCAGAAGGCCATCGCCGGAATGAACGGCAAGGAAATGGACGGACGCGCCCTCACGGTCAATGTCGCCAAGCCGCGTGAAGAACGCGCGCCCGGCGGTGGTGGCGGTGGTCGTCGTGAATACGGCGGTAGCGGCGGCGGTCGCCGTTATTAAGCGCAGTTGAGTTTTCGCAGCGGGGCTTGGAGAAATCCAGGCCCCGCTTTTTTTGTTTTTGAAAATATTGGCTGTCGAATTTGCCGATGGAGCGCGGGCTTTAAAAAACTGACGAAAAATGGAATGGCTTCAATGTCAAATCCACATAGCCAGAATTGCCGCATCCATGACCGAAGGTGAACGCTCACAGGGGAGAGAATGCTGACGGCCATCCCCGCCGCCCAAGACGCCATGAACCAGTTCGCCTCGTTTGGCTACAGTATTCATTTAATACGTTCTAATGAGGATTGGCTGCAAGCTTCAATAGCGGACTTTATCCGGCTTGTCCATCCATTCCGCAAAAACTTTCACCGCCTCGCCGCGCAGCAGTTGTTTCATCCGGATTTTGCGACGCGAAACCGGCAGCGCCATTTTGCGGCAAATCAGATCATCGTCGAACTCGATCCGCGCCGCGTCCTTCCGCGTGTTCGCATAATAAATTGTTTTGATACGCGCCCAGTAAATCGCCGCGAGGCACATCGGGCAAGGCTCGCAGCTCGAATAAAGCTCGCAATCGTCCAGCCGGAAGGCTTTCAGTTTGTTGCATGCCTCGCGGATGGCGCAGATTTCCGCGTGCGCCGTCGGGTCGTTCGCGGACGTGACGCAATTCCAGCCGCGCCCGATGATTTTGCCGTTTCGAACCACGACCGCGCCGAACGGCCCGCCGCAATTTTCGCGCATCTTTGAAAGCGAAAGCCGGATGGCCTCGCGCATGAATTTCTCCTTCATCGGAACAATCCTGCCGGATTTTTCTTCGCGCCCAAAACCCTGCCGCAGTTGAAAACCGCCTGCAATTTTCCGCCGCGCCATTTCTGAAGCCTGTAAATCGTGCCGAACGTGAAATCCGGCCCCGCCGCGCCACGGCCGCCGATAATTTCAGCGCCACGCCGCACGTTGTCCAACATCCACGCCGGCAGCCGCGCGTGATACGGATTGCGCCGCACCTCGCCAGCATGGCATGCCAGCGCCGCAATCAAATCCGCCAGTTCGTCCGCACTGGTTTCAACCAGCAGGTTCGGATTTGCCATCTGCCCCCAGAATTCCGTCTCGACGGCAAAACATTCAAAATCGCGCGGCAATTTCCTTAACGCGTCCAACACCAGAAAGTGCGTTCCAATGTGCGCGGGATGGGCGTCTGTTTCATGCGGCAGAAAAATCACGCGCGGCTTTTGCGCCACAAGAATTCTTGCAATCGTTCTGACAGCCTCCAGCCAATGCGCGGGATTTTTCTTCCGCGATTCCAGATTGATGTTTTCAAAACCGGCCACGATCAAATCGAATCCGAGGCAGTCGCACGCATTCTTTAATTCGAGCAGACGCGCGGCGCGGCGTCCCTGCCTGCTGCCCAGCGTGACGGCGACGTTGGTGACTTTCCATTTCGCCTCGCGCAACAGCCGCAATGCAAGCGCGCCGGTGATGCACTCGTCGTCCGGGTGCGGGGAGAAAACCAGAACATCCGCAGGCTTGCGGGCCATGACAGAACGCGCTTTGAATTTATAATCCAGCGGAAGCTTTGTTCCACTTTGAAAAACCAGCGCCGACTCGGAAACGAATTTTTGAAACGGATTCATGACTTCTTCGCACCGCCAAAAAGCAGCCGCAAGCTGTTCATCACCACCACGACGGTGCTACCTTCATGGCCGACAACGCCGATCGTCAGCGGAATTTTTCCCAGCATCGCAAACGAAACCAGCACAATGACAGTGCCAAGCGAAATGACGAGGTTCTGGCGGATGACACGCCGGGCGCGCTGGCTCAGACGGAACGCGGCAAGAAAATTCTCAAGACGGTCGTGCATCAGAACCACGTCTGCCTGCTCCAGCGCCGCGTCCGAACCGCGCGCGCCCATCGCCACGCCGATGTAGGCCGCCGCCAGGCTGGGCGCGTCGTTCACGCCGTCGCCGATCATCGCGACGTGCTTCCCCCCCCCGCTCAATTCACGGATGGCCTCGACTTTCTGCTCCGGCTTCAGCTCCGCGCGCACGTCGTCGAGTTTCAATTCGGAGCGCAAATGTTCGGCGGTAGCCGCGCGGTCGCCGGTCAAAACGACCGAGCGCAAGCCTTCGTGACGCAATTCGTCAATGACGAACGCGGCTTGCGGACGGATGTCATCGCGCAAAACAATCCGGCCGAGCAAATCATTTTCAGCGAGCCAGATTTCGGAAAAGCCCGCGTCCGTCGCGGAAACCTTTGAAATGATTTTGGCCCGTTCGCCTTGCGCGAGCCATTCACGGCGGCCAAGCAGGCAATCGTTTCCATTCAGTTTCGCGCGCAAGCCATGTCCGGTGATGGATTCAAAATGATCCAAAGCGAACGGTTCGATTTGATTTTGCTTGCCGTGACGTGTGACGGCACGGGCGAGCGGATGCGTGGACAATTTTTCCAGCGAATACGCCAGCCGCGCGATTTCATCCTCGCGGCCCGGCGGAAAACTTTCAATTTGTTCAACACGCAATTCGCCGGTCGTCAGCGTGCCGGTCTTGTCGAGAGCGACGATGTTGACTTCCGCCAATTTTTCCACCGCAGCGCCGCCGCGAAACAGAATCCCGTGCCTCGCCCCGAAAGCAATCGCGGCCAGCACCGCCGAAGGAATTGAAAGGACGAGAGCGCACGGCGACGAAACGACGAGCAGCGTCATGGCGCGATAAAATGCGCTGTGCGCCGAGGCCGTGGTGATAAATGGCACAAGCCCGAAGCCCAGCCACCAGACGAAAAACATCGCAAAGGAAAGTCCGAGCACGATGTAAGTGTAAATGCCGCTGAACTTGTCCGCGAACTGCTGCGCGGGCGCCTTTTGCTGCTGCGCCTCGCGGATGAGCGTGATGATTTTTTGCAGCGCGCTTTCGGCGGCGGCCTTTGTGACCAGGATTTCCACCGCGCCCCAGAGATTGATGGTTCCAGCCAGGATGGCATCGCCGACACTTTTTTCAACCGGCGTGGCTTCGCCGGTCAGGTTTGATTCATCGGCGGCGGTCGCGCCCACGGCAATTTCTCCATCCACTGGAAATTGCGCGCCGGGCTTGATGAGCAATTTCATTCCCGGCCGCAAATTTTGCACTGGCACTTCGCGCTCGCGGCCCTGGTCGTCGAGCGCAGTGGCGGTCTTCGGAACGTCGCGGAAGAGCGAGCGGATTTCCTTTTGCGTCCGGCCAAACGCAAAATGTTCCAAGGCTCCGGAAAGGGAAAACAAGAACAGGAGCGTTGAACCTTCCACCCACGCGCCGATGCAGGCCGCACCGACGGCAACGGCGAGCATGAGGAAATGCACGTCAATCGCGCGCTTTTGGAGGCGTTCCCAGACTTCGCCCGCCGTGTAAAAACCGCCCGCGAGATAAGCCGCGGCAAAAAGGAAAATCCTGATAGGCTCGGGCGAAAAGAATCCGGCCAGCCCGAAAATGCCGCACAGAACTGCTGCGGCAAGCTGCGGTTTCCATTCGTCAACGTCATGATCTTCGTCGGGCAGCTCGATTTCGCGCGGGACGATTTTGGGAAGCGGAAAATCCCGCCAGCGCCAGAATTTGGGCGCCGTCGGGCAGGTGATGCGCGCGATGGTCGTGCTCGCGCCGTCGTGCTGGATCGTGATTTTTTTCCGTTCGGCCTCGGACAACGGCGAGCCGCAGACGGCGCATTCGCTTTTGCCGCGCAACAAAGTGCAGGCGTGGCCGGTGTCCGCCTTCTGGACGGATTGGAGTTTTTCCGTGAGGCGTTGCGTCAACTTTTCCATTCCGTCCTGCGGAATGCGGCCCAAAGTGGCGACGGAAATTTTCTGCTGCGCCGAATCAATCGTCACGGCTTCCAGCGCCGGTTCCTCGGCAAGCGTGTCCACGACGGAACGCGCGAGGCAGGTTTCAGTCTCGCCGCGTGTCACATTCAATTTGCCGGACGCAGAACTCATCACCAACTTAATTTTAACAAATTGCGCCGGTTGACGCGATGCAAAAAAAGCTGAGGAAAAGCCAATTTTTGCATTTAGTTTTAACTGTTCAATTTCGTGCTCGTTTGGCAGCCTTGTAATGCAGCTTTGAAAAACAATTTATGACGAGCAATACTCCTTTGACTTCCAACCAAACAATACTTTCATGGGTCCAGGAAATGGCCGCGCTTTGCCAGCCGGATAAAACCCACTGGTGCGACGGCTCCGAGGCGGAGGACAAATTGATGCGCGGGCGGATCGTCGAGTCCGGCGCCGGCATATGGCTCAACCAAAAGCTGCGCCCGAACTCCCTGCTCGTCCGCAGCGACCCGCGCGACGTGGCGCGCGTCGAGCAGCGCACGTTCATCTGCTCGCAATCGCCGAAGGACGCCGGCCCGACCAATAATTGGGAAGCGCCCGCAGCAATGAAGACCAGGCTCAACGGCCTGTTCCATGGCTGCATGAAAGGCCGCACGCTTTACGTCATCCCGTTCAGCATGGGGCCGATTGGTTCGCC
>CAYPTV010000086.1:0-9292 GCA_964413505.1 uncultured Bifidobacteriaceae bacterium
CGCTGCCGAACTGCGCGGCGGATTTCTCGTTCAGCAGCAATTGCAGGTCGTCGCGGTGTGGTCCGACGAGCGTGGCGCGGAAATTTTTCTCTCGGGCGCGCGATTGCGCAAGCTCCACGGCGAAATCGTTTCTCACGCTCGGCTGGTATTCGATGCGCAATTCCTCCGCGTCATTGGAAATACGGCGATATGCCAGCCTCGCGAGCGGTGAAAATTTCGGCGCCAGTTCGCGCCGGGCGCGGATGATCTCGTTGCCGAACCTTACCAGTTCGGCGGAGAAGCTTTCCAGCGCCCCCTCGTCGGTGCCGCCCTGGCGCGACTGTTTGAGCAGCGCGTTGCGGGCGCGGACGGTGTGCATGTAGCGCTGCAGCAACGGCAGATAGCCCGGCTGCGTCTGTGCCAGAAGCAAATCCATGAACCGCCGCCGCGCGCGTGCCGTGCCTTTGACCAGCTGCAAGTCTTCCGTGCAAAAAACCACCGTGCGCAGCGCGCCAAAATAGTCGCCAAGCTTTTTCACCGCCTGGCCGTCGAGCGACAGCTTCCGCTCGCGCAGCGCCCAATACATCTTGATCTCGTGGTCGCCACGGCCCACCACGTTGCCGCCGACAAAATAGCCTTTCGCGCCGTGCCGGATCATCTGCGCGCCGCCAACGCCCCGGAACGACCTCAGCGTCGCCATCAGGTAAACGGCCTCGAGTATGTTCGTCTTGCCCTGCGCGTTGTCGCCGAGCAGCAGGTGGAAGCCGGGCGCAAAATCCGCGTCCAACCGCGCGTAGTTGCGGAAGTCGCGGAGTCGCAGTTGGGCCAGATGCACGGCAATAAAATGAATTGCGCCGCGCGCGTCCGCGAGTCTTTTCACACGCCAAAATTCCAAACTTCAATACTGCGCCCGAACATGCTTTCATGGCGCATGGTTCCGTGCGTGATTTTTGAGGACGAACATCTGCTGGTGGCAGGCAAGCCCGCCGGCTGGAACACCCACGCCCCTTCGCCCTACGCCGGCGAAGGCATTTACGACTGGTTGAAGCATCGCGAACCGCGCTGGGCCACGCTCGCCATCGTTCACAGGCTCGACAAGGAAACCAGCGGCCTCCTGGTCTTCGGCAAAACGCCACTCGCCAACAAATCCCTCACGGAACAGTTCACCGACCGCCGCGTTCACAAAAAATACCTGCTGCTCACCGACCGCGCCGTGCCGGAAAAGGAATTCACCGTGAAATCTTCGCTCGCCCGCGCCGGTGAGAAATACGCCAGCGGCCCCGGCGGCGAACCCGCCGAGACCAGGTTTGCAGTGCAGCCTTCAGATGGCCTGGCGGGGCCAATGCCGGGACTCCGAACCGTGGAAGCTTCCCCGCTCACCGGACGCACGCACCAGATCCGCGTCCACGCGGCCGAGAGCGGCTTTCCGATTCTTGGCGACACCCTGTATGGCGGCACCGCATCCACGCGCGTCTTCCTGCACGCGGCGGAAATTTCCTTCGCCCATCCCCTTGGCGGCGAGCCGGTGAGGTTTTGCGCGCCCGCCAATTTCCACGCCGACCCGCGCCTCGGCCTGCGCGCCGCCATCATCGAGCCGGACGCGACGGACGCCTGCCGCCTGATTCACGGCGCGGGCGACGGCTGGCCGGGCTGGTATGTTGAGAAGCTCGGCGACTACCTGCTCTCCCAGTCCGAAACCATTTTGAGCGCCACGCAGCAGGAGGAATTGTCGCGGCTCGCCAAAATTTTCAACGCACGCGGCGTTTATCACAAAATCCTCTCCCGCCAGGTCCGCCGTTCCACCACCGCCGAGGCGTCCCCACAGCTTGTCTCAGGCACCGCCGCGCCCGAACGCTTCGAGATCCGGGAGAACGGCATCCGCTACGAGATGAGTTTCTGCGAAGGCTACTCCGTCGGCCTCTTTCTCGACCAGCGCGACAACCGCCGCCGCCTGCTCACGCCCACGATCCACATCTCCGCCGACTTTTCTTTGGCCCAGCTTCCAGCTTCCAGCTTCCAGCTTCTAAACTGCTTCTCCTACACCTGCGGCTTCTCGCTGGCGGCGGCCAGGGCCGGGGTGGCGACCATAAGCATCGACCTCTCGAAAAAATATCTCGACTGGGGCAAACGCAACTTCACGCTCAACGGCCTCGATCCCTCGAACCACCAGTTCATTTACGGCGATGCCATGGACTGGATGCGCCGGCTCGCCAAAAAAAGCCTCCGGTTCCGCACCGTGGTGCTGGACCCGCCCACATTTTCACAATCCAAGGAACACGGCACCTTCAGCGTCAAACGGGATTACACCCGGCTGGTCACCGTCGCGCTCCGCGTGCTCGAACCGGGCGGCGTGCTGCTGGCCTCCACCAACGCCGCAGACTGGCCGCCGGAAGAATTTCTTGCCACCGTGGAATCGGCCATCCAGGCGGCCGGCCGGAAGATTCTGCAGCGGCATTACGTCCCGCAACCGCCGGACTTCCCCGTCAACCGCGCCGAGCCGGCGTATTTGAAAACGGTGTGGATGAAGATTGAGTAAATGCCGGCGGGATTGTTCTGATCATTTGAAATTAATCTCTTCTTGCGTTTTGACGTGACAAAGCACCCGATCTGCGGCATTGAAAACTGAATGGATGCCAGATTGAGAACGACCCGTTTCATCTCGGTGGTGGTGCCGGTTTATAACAGCGAATTGATCCTGCCAGAATTGATCAGGCGACTGGAGCCGGTGCTGGCTTCCCTGTCCAGCCAGTATGAAGTTGTGCTCGTCAACGACGGCAGTTGGGATCAAAGCTGGAAAGTCATCCAGGAATTGTCGCGCTCTTTTCCGTGGGTTCGTGGAATCAACCTGATGCGGAATTACGGACAGCACAATGCGCTTCTCTGCGGCATCCGCGCGGCGCGTTTTGAAACCGTCGTGACGATGGACGATGATTTGCAGCATCCGCCGGAGGATTTGCCAAAACTTCTGGCGAAAATGGACGAGGGCTTCGATGTCGTCTATGGCACGCCCGAAGAAGAGCAGCACGGCCTGATGCGTGACGTTGCCTCGATGATCACCAAAATCGCGTTGCAGAGCGCGATGGGCAGCGAGACGGCGCGCGTGGTGAGCGCATGGCGCGTGTTCCGCACGCAGTTGCGCGATGCGTTTGCAGATTATCACGGCCCGTTTGTGAGCGTTGACGTGCTGCTGACGTGGGGCACGACGAATTTTGGCTCCGTGCGCGTGCGTTATGATCCGCGCACCATCGGGAAGTCCAACTACAACTTTCGCAAGCTTGTGCGCCACGCGATGAACATGATGACGGGGTTTTCGGTGCTGCCGCTGCAACTGGCGAGCATCATCGGATTTTTCTTCACGTTGTTCGGGATCGGCGTGCTGGTTTACGTCTTGGGAAGATATTTCATTTCCGGCACGAGCGTCGCGGGCTTTCCCTTTCTCGCCTCGATCATCGCCATTTTTTCCGGCGCGCAATTGTTCGCACTGGGCATCATCGGCGAATATCTGGCGCGGATGCATTTCCGCACGATGGACAAGCCAACGTATACAATTCGCGAGCAGATATGAAAGGTTTTAAGATGACAATGCTATTGGAAACAAAGATGGATGTTCGCGCGATTTTCTTCCAAGGATAATTTCATGTATCGAGCAATTGTTTTTCCATCCTGCAACGAGCCCGGTCTAGAAATTGCCAACGCTTTGATTAAGAGCAACAAGGTTCATCTGTTCGGAGGCAGCAGTTTTGAAGTCGAATTCGACCCTTCCCGCATGATCTTGCGAAACCATCTTCCCTGTCCGAAACTTGATAGCACTGGCTTCCGGGAAGAATTCAAGCAACTTTTGTTTGTGCATGGCATTGATACAGTTTTTCCAGCGACGGATAATCTGGTTGAAGAGTTTTCCAAATGGCAGGTTGAGGGAGTCACTTTCATCACCGCAAATCCAGACACGGCCAAGCTGGTAACATCCAAATCGCGCGTTTACGAGCGCTTGGTCGGAGTAATTCCTGTCCCGGAAATTTACACCGCCGACACTGTGGTTTTTCCGGCTTACGCCAAGCCGGATGTTGGTGCTGGCTCGCGCGGCCATAGTGTGGTGCGTAACCGTCAAGAATGTGATGTTGCCATAGCTGATGGATTGCTCCTTACAGAATACTTGCCGGGCGAAGAATTCACGGTTGACTGCATCAATGACCTGCAAGGCAGGTTGTTGTTCTGCGGTCCTCGGTTGCGAGGCCGGATTGGTCGTGGAATCTCACTTGGCACCAAGACCATCACTTGTTCACGGATTGAGGAATATGTTCGCATGATTGCGGAACGCATCCGCATTGAAGGGCCGTGGTTTGCACAGTTTAAGGTTAGCCGATCAGGCCAACTGACTCTCATGGAGATCAATGCCCGTGTGGGTGGCTCAATGACGATGACACGCCTTGCGGGAGTTAACATTCCCTTGCTGGCTTTATTTCTTTACAAGGGATTAGAAGTCGAAGTGCCTAGTTTACTTCCAGGCATGGTATTAAACCGCTGCCTTGTGAACCATATTGAGGGAAAAGATTTTAGCTGTGTCCTTTGGGACTTGGACGACACCTTGCTTCGGAAAGACGGCAAGCCTGATCCGGAAGCCATGGCAAGCCTGTTCGATTGCCACAACAGAGGAATTAAACAATTATTGCTAACGAAAAATCCCAATGTTCACGCGTTGCTCACCGCGCACGGCATCCCGCTGTTTTTCGATGAAGTGCTCTACGCTGAAGACAAACTGTTTGCAGTGCGGCCCTTGCTCAACCGGCACGGCATACTTGCTGAAGACTGCGTTGCGGTGAATGACTCTAATACGGAAAAACTTGCCCTCCAACACATGCTGCCCAGACTGCGTGTCATCGGGCCTGATGCGCTCGAAGTATTAGGCAGAGAGAAGGTGCAATGAAATCGCCAGTCCGAAAAACCGCAGCCAATTTGGACACGCCTTCCGTAGAACAAATCCGGATACCGTTCAACCGCTCCTCGCTGCTGGGCCAGGAACTGGAACATATTTCCAAGACGATGAGCATCGGCCAGATTGCCGGCGACCAGACTTACTCGAAAAGATGCCAAGCATTTTTGGAGCAGGCGCTGGGCGTGCAAAAGGCGATGGTTACCACGTCTTGCACTCACGCGCTTGAGATGTGCGCGATGCTTCTCGACATCCGGCCTGACGACGAAGTGATTGTCCCGTCGTTTACTTTTGTTTCCACGGCGAATGCCTTTGCGTTGCGCGGGGCAAAAATTATTTTTGCCGACATCCGTCCCGACACGCTGAATCTTGACGAGAAACGACTGGAAGGTCTCATCACTTCCCGGACAAAGGCGGTTGTGCCGGTGCATTATGCCGGCGTCGGTTGCGAGATGGATATAATTGGGGAGATTGCCGCGCGGCATGGCTTGGCCGTGGTGGAAGACAACGCGCACGGACTGTTCGGCAAATTCCGGGGTCGATGGCTCGGCACATTCGGTTGCCTGGCGACACAGAGCTTCCATGAAACAAAAAACATCACCTGCGGCGAGGGCGGCGCGCTGCTGATCAATGACGCGCGGCTGATCGAGCGGGCAGAGATCATCCGCGAAAAAGGGACGGATCGCAGCCGGTTTTTTCGCGGGCAAGTGGACAAATATTCATGGGTGGACATTGGCTCGAGTTATGTGATGAGTGACGTGCTGGCCGCATTTCTCTACGGCCAATTGGAAGTGTGGCAAACCATCCAGTCACAGCGGCGGCGTATCTGGAATTATTACGACCAGCATCTCCGCGACTGGGCGAAGGGGCAGGGGATTGGCTGTCCCGTGGTGCCAGCCCACTGCGAGCAATCCTGCCATATGTATTATCTCGTCATGCAGACTCTGAAAAAACGTCAGGCGCTTATTTCATTTCTGAAATCGCGCGGTATTCTTGGAGTGTTTCATTATGTCCCGCTCCATCTTTCACCCGTCGGCCAGAGCATGGGCGGGCGGATCGGAAGCTGTCCAGTGAGCGAAGAGAAAAGCGAGCGGCTGATCCGGCTGCCATTTTACAACAGTCTCAATCAGGCTGATCAGGATCGAGTCATAGCGGCTGTCCGGCAATTCCAGACATGAAAATTGTTCAATGAATTTCCGCATCCGATTTGTAGCCCGAGAACCGCGACAAAGGCAGGTTCTCCAAGTGTGACACAGGCTGGCCCGCCGGGATTTCCAAAATCTGCTCGTTTAGCGCATGATTCTGTAGCAGCACCGCAACTTGCCCGCCCCAGTAATCAATATACGACCCATACCATTTGATTGGAGGTCCTGGCGTGGGGGGATTAACTGGACGCCTGGATGAAATGTTTCCCACGAGCCAGACACTGTTGCTACTGTTCAGGGTGTTGGCAATATCACGCAACACCGGCGCCATCGGATCCGGTTGGTTTATTTTTTCAATGATGAGGTCGTTGCGATGCACCTTGTGCGAATCAACCGGAGGCACTGTCACCCAGCGGGCCCGACCGTGATAATAGCGGTCGAAGGTGATTCCTTCCCATGCGCTTTGCACCACGATTAAATCCCGCTCGGAAGTGCTCTTGTTGAGAACGGCGGCGATCAGATCCACATTGCTCCGCCGTGTATGTGCTTCCTCCCAAGCTGGCCTCGCGCACCAGGTCATCATCACAACCATGAAGCCGACGCGGAGCAAACCCCAGGGCCGCAGCTTGGGCCAGTTGGCACCTAACAGTCCGTCCAACGAAATGGCGCACAAACAAAACATTTCGACGTAATACCACGCCTGCGTCCAATAATGTAATCTATACAAAAAAACAAAATACCCCAGCACTCCGACAATCATGCTCACGGCACAGAACAGTGCGAGGTCGGCACGAACTCGGACTTTAACGGCGTCGGTATCTTGTTTGAGCGACTGGCGCGCTTTCGCCATCTGCATAGCAATTGCTACAATTGACCCGCCCGCCAGAAGAAAAATCCAAAGCCATATTTCCGGCCCGCCGTATTCGGTCAGCGCACTGCTCCGTGCCGTCAGGGCATCGCAGAGCTTGTCCCATAAAGTTGATAAATTGAAGAACGGCACCTGCATCATCGGCACATAAGCCGAGCCACGGTGGATGATCGGCAAATAAATCGCCATTGATCCCGCCGATACGAATCCAATTCCTGCCAGCGCCGTCAGCGTCTTCAACTGCCGCCGCCGGATCACCACGATTGCCGCGCCCGACAGCATCGCGCATAAGAAAACCACATCATAATACACGCAATGTGCGAACAGAAAGCAGGCAAGACCCGCAAAAAAAATCCGCTGCCCCGACGGAATTTCAACCATCCGCCAAATCGTTCCGAAGCTGAGCACCAGCAGACAACTCGCCAGGCCGTAAGCCCGGTTTGCTCCGACGATAAAGATGAACGCCGGCAGACTGCCCAGCAGCGCAACACTCATTATCGGCGTGCGTCCCCCAATCCAGCGCGAGCAAAGCCATAGTGAAGCGAGGAATAAAAATCCCACGGAGATCCCCAAAATTCGGATGTTTGCATCGCTATCCGCAAGTCCGAGAAACCAGCATCCGCGCAGCAGCAAAGGCCAGAGCGGGGGAAATGACTCGCAGGACATATTATCCCATAAATCCTTCAGCGAAGGCATCTGCGCCACGTTGAGAGTGTTGACCTCATCGCGCCACAATGGTCCCGCATGCACCGCCGTCAACGCCAGGAGGATTGCCGAGAACGCAGTGCCGGCCAATGCCACGGCGGTTTCCATCCCCAACTTTTTTGGGTGCGGCGGGGACATGGTTTTGAGAATGGCCTGATGAACTGTCACGCGGCCATTTTCTTTCTCTTGACCAAATTGTTCAAGGGAATCTTTGACGTGGATTTCAATGCTCTGACTGCTGCTGCTGCCGTTCGCGGTCAAGGTGGAGTGGCCGCCGGAAAGTTTTCTCGCGGAGTGGAGGAGGCGGTTCGCGGCGCAAAACGGAAAATTCTGCATGGTAGGTCGTGGATTCATCGCTCTGACTCCTTGGGAAGGCATTACATGGCTCAAGTTTACAGGAAACGAAAAGGATATTGAGAAAATTCCGAAAGAATTAAGAGGTGAAGTCCTTTCAAAACTTGGAAATCCTAGGGATCAGTTTGATGAGACGCTGGGCTCTAAAAAGCGAAGACAAAAAACCAGAAGGGCCGGAACTCTAAATCGCCAGCAGCAGGCGTTTGATTTCCTTGAGCCGCCCCTTGGCATCCTTTTTCGTGAGGCGCGGGAACTTGCCGCCAAGCGTGATGAAATCGTTGTGGCGCGTGATCTTTAATTTGTCCTCCTCGACTTCGATGCTGGTGACGGCCTTTTCGCTGGCGAGAATCTTGAGTTCGCCCACGGCCAGCAGCAAGTCCACCGGCGGCGGCAGGGGGCCGAAGCGGTCGCGCAATTCCTTCTGCAAGGCAAGCAGCGCGGGCTTGTCGGTGGCCTGCGCGAGCTTGCGGTAAATCTCGATGCGATGATGCGGCTCGGTGACGTAGTTGTGGGGCAGGTCGGCAGTCAGTGGTTCGTGGTCAGTAGCTGCTGCCGACTGACTACGGACTGCTGACTCGTTTAGAAAATCCAGCGCGACGTGGACGTCAACGCGCGGTTTGACCTTCTCGCCTTTCAGCGACGAGACGCTTTGCTTGAGGAGCTGGCAGTAAAGCTCGAATCCGACGGCGGTGATGTGGCCGCTTTGTTCGGAGCCGAGCAGGTTGCCCGCGCCGCGAATCTCCAGGTCGCGCATGGCGATCTTGAAGCCGCTGCCGAGCGTGGAGTATTGCTTCATGGCGCTGATGCGTTTGCGGACGTCGGTGAGCAGGCTGGCGTGGCGCGGCAGCAGCAGATACGCGTAGGCCTGGTGCTTGTAGCGCCCGACGCGTCCGCGCAGCTGGTAGAGGTCGCTAAGGCCGAAGCGGTCGGCGCGGTCGATGATGATGGTGTTCGCGTTGGGAATATCGAGGCCGCTCTCGATGATGGTCGTGGAAAGAAGGACGTCGGCCCCGCCGTTGACGAAGGTGGTCATGACTTCCTCGAGGTCGTCGGAGTTCATCTGGCCGTGGCCCACGACAATCCGCGCGTGCGGCACGAGGGATTGCAGCTTGGAGCGCATGGTCTCGATGGTGGTCACGCGGTTGTGCAGGAAGAAGACCTGTCCGCCGCGGGCGAGTTCGCGCTGGATGGCGTCGCGGATGAGGCGCTCGTCGTATTGCGTGGCAATTGTCTCGACCGGCAGGCGGTCGTGCGGGGGCGTTTGAATCGTGCTCATGTCGCGCGCGCCGGTGAGCGCGAGGTAAAGCGTGC
>CAYPTV010000087.1:0-9291 GCA_964413505.1 uncultured Bifidobacteriaceae bacterium
CGTCGCAGAAAATTCTGGAGCAAAAAGTTTTGCCCACGCCGGAAAGCAAACTGGAAGTCCTCAAGCTCGTCATCGAACGGCTCACCGCCGACAACCAATACGTCTATATTGGCATGGATCATTTTGCGAAGCCGAACGACGAACTCGCCGTGGCGCAGCGCAACAAGCAGCTTCAGCGTAATTTCCAAGGTTACAGCACGCGCGCCGGCTCGGACATTTACGCGTTCGGCATGAGCGCCGTGTCGCAAACGCCCGATGTCTATTGGCAAAACGAGAAGGAACTGCCGAAGTGGCAGGCCGCCGTGGACGCCGGCAACGTGCCGCTGCACAAGGCTTACATCGTGAGCGACGAGGACAAAATCCGCCGCGAAACCATCATGCGGACGATGTGCGACCTCTCGCTCGACTTCGCCGCGATGAGCGCGAAACTCGGCATCAACTTCGAGCAGCATTTTGAAAAGGAACTCGCCGCGCTCGCGCCGTTTGCCGCCGACGGCCTCGTGAAGCTCAAGCCCGGCGGCCTCGAAGTGACCGACGCCGGCCGCCTCTTCATCCGCAACATCGCGATGTGTTTCGACAACACGCTCGGCGCGGCGAACGAGCGACGACATTCAAAGACGATTTGATAATTCAATGCAAAGTTTTGAAAAGTTTGGACTTCAAAAACATAATGATGGAGGTTGGTCTTTTACCGACGAGGCTCGGTCGAAGCTTGACGATACCGGTTTTAAGAAAATTTATTTAGATTCTATCTTAAAATATCTTGGTTGTTTTTACCCTGCTTTTGAAAAGGCAAAAGCATCTTCGGAATTTGAGTTTATCCTTTCGCTGCTTCGGGTTCGCGGCCTTCAAGACGCTGGTTGGGATCCCTATGAAACAACAATTCAAATGATTCCGGCAATTTTATCGCTTCACGAGAAAGTTGAGACTTACGAGGCGGAACGCCATTTGCAGTTGTGGCTTTACGGTCATATCGTTGAAGCATCCGAGCCGTATGAAATTTTGATGAACATGGTTAGAGTGGCTCGCGGTTTAAGATTCAAAACAAATTGCTTCCCACTTAAAAAAAGTGGAGCGCCGCAAAGTCCTGGCGATAAAATCCGGCAAATCAGACATGAGTCAGTGCCAGCGAATTTAACGGCAATAGTGACACCTCTTGAAGAGGTTTGGAATAGAGAATTGAGAAACGCCATTTTTCATTCAGATTATTCTTTTTCCGGCAAGGAAATCAGGACAACTCGTCCACTCGCAATTTATTCCAACGAGCAAATAATGACCTACATTAACAAAGCATTGGCTTATCATGAAGCGCTCGAAAAAATATATAAAATCAATATCGCTGCGTATCAGGAGCCGAAACTGATTGATGTTCATCCGGGGTTTGCTCGCCGCGTAGGTGAAAAGGCTTGGGTAATGGTTCGAGAAAATTATGGAGTGGTTGGCTTGAGAGATTCTTTGGAATATCACGATGAAGCAAAAGAATTAATTCCGTGGAAAGTTGGAAGATTTTCACCAGACGAAATCAAAATTCCTTTAAGTGACAAAAAAGTTTTTTTCCCCGCACCTAAAGAAAATTCTAAATGAAATCCGTCGCAATCATCGGTGCTGGCATCACAGGGTTGACCGCTGCGTTTTATCTGAAACGCCAGGGCGTGCCGGTCACGGTTTATGAGGCGGGCGGGCGCGTCGGCGGCGTGATTCAATCCCTCCGCAAGGACGGTTTTCTCGCCGAGTTCGGGCCGAACACAATTCTCGAAACGTCGCCGAAAATCGCGCAGCTCGTCCGCGACGCCGGCCTCGAATCGCGCAAGCTCGCCACCGACCCGACCGCCGAGGCGCGCTACGTCGTGCGTTACGGTCGGCCAATTGAAATGCCCGGCTCGCCGCTGGGATTTTTCACCACGCCGCTGTTCACCGCCAAGGCCAAGCTCGCCGTGCTGCGCGAGCCGTTCATCAAGCCGCGCCGCGATGGCGTGGAAGAAAGCATCGCGCAATTTGTCGTGCGGCGGTTCAACCAGGAATTTCTCGATCACGCGATTGACGCGCTGGTCGCCGGCATTTACGCGGGCGATCCGCATAAGCTCTCGCTGCCGCACGCTTTTCCGAAGCTGAAAGCGCTGGAGGACAACTACGGCTCGATGATCAAAGGCCAAATTTTTGGCGCACGTGACCGGAAGAAGTCCGGCGAAGTCGCCAAAGACCGCGCGGCGAAATTTTCTTTCGATGAAGGTCTGCAAGTGTTGCCGGACACGCTGGCGGCGCAACTTGGCGATGCGGTGAAATTGAACACGGCGGTGACGAGGCTGACGCAAACTGGCAACGGCTGGCGCGTGACGACGCCAAGCGGTGAAAATGAATTCGGCGCGGTGATTTATTGCGGCACGGCGCATCGGCTGGCGGAATTGATGATTGAGACGGCGCATCTGCGCCACCTTACCGAAACGTTTTCCGAAATAAGTTATCCGCCGGTGGCGAGCGTGGTGCTGGGTTTTCGCCGCGAGGACGTGACGCATTCCTGCCAGGGCTTCGGTATGCTGATTCCGAAAATCGAGGGCTTCAAAATTCTCGGCACAATTTTTTCCTCGGCGCTCTTTCCAAACCGCGCGCCGGTGGGACATTTGAATTTGACGAGCTACATCGGCGGCGCGCGTTATCCTGAACTGGCTTCGCTGCCGCCGGCAAAGCTGGTGGAAGTCGTGCTGGCGGATTTGCGCAAATTGCTCGGTGTGCGCGGCCAGCCAACGTTTGTTCACACGGCATTCTGGCCGAAAGCCATTCCGCAATACAACGTCGGCTACGGCAAATACCGCGAGCTGCTGAAGGACATCGAGGCCAAAAATCCAAATCTATTTTTTGCGGGACATTATCGCGACGGCGTTTCGCTGGGCGATTCGATTGTGTCCGGCGTTAATATCGCGGAGCGCGTTGGAAAACATTTTTGAACCACGGATGGACACGGATAAACACGGATTCATGCCTGCGACATGAGATTGAAAAATTATCCGTGTGCATCCGTGTTTATCCGTGGTTAAACTGTTTTCTGCATGAGCAAAGCAATTCTACTCGTCAATCTTGGTTCGCCCGACTCGCCGTCGGTGCCGGATGTGCGGCGTTATCTGAACGAATTTCTGATGGACGGGCGCGTGATTGACACGCCGTGGCTGTTGCGGCGATTTGTCGTCGGCATGATTTTGATCAAGCGTCCGGCGGAGTCCGCGCACGCTTACGAAAAAGTCTGGACGAAGGAAGGCTCGCCGCTGGTCGTCACCAGCCGGCACGTGCAAGAGCTTTTGCAAAAGCGCGTCAGCGTGCCGGTGGAACTGGCGATGCGGTATCAAAACCCGTCCATCGAAAGCGCCGTGAAAAAACTGGCGGCAAAAGGCGCGACGGAGGTTTTGCTCATCCCGCTGTTTCCGCATTATGCGATGTCCAGCTACGAAACCGCCGTCGTGCGCGTGCAGGAAGTCGTCGCGCAGTTGGCGCCGCAGATGAAAATCACCGTGCAGCCGCCGTATTTTGACCAGCCGGATTACATTGCGGCGCTGGTGGCGAGCGCGGCGGATTTTCTGAAAAAGGATTACGACCACCTGTTGTTCAGCTTTCACGGCATCCCGGAGAGGCACATTAAAAAGTCGGACACGACGGGCTGCCATTGCCTTGCCACGCCCAATTGCTGCGAGACGCCGAGTCCGGCGCACGCGCATTGTTATCGTGCGCAGTGTTTCAAGACCGCAGCGCTGTTCATCGAAAAAGCCGGCGTGCCGGCGGGCAAATGGTCGGTTTCCTTTCAATCGCGGCTGGGCAAGGATCCGTGGCTTAAACCTTACACGGATTACGAATTGCCGCGGCTGGCGACCGAAGGAAAAAAACGGATGCTGGTGATCTGCCCGGCGTTCGTCTCGGATTGCCTGGAGACGATTGAAGAAATTGGCATTCGCGGCTGCGAGGAATTCATGGCGGGGAACGGTCAGGAATTTACGCGGATTCCGTGCATGAACGAGCATCCGGGGTGGATTGACGCGCTGGAAAAAATGGCCGGGAATTTTTTAGGCTGAATTATTAGCGACGGGTTCAATGGATACCGGCATCAGATCAAATCAAGCCGATCGCGGCTGGCGGTCATTTCAAAGTCCAGGTGCAATTGTCGGTCAACGGCTGGCCGTTTTTGGCGGCGCGGGCCTCGACTGAATTGTCGCCGGGCTTGAGCCGGACGTTTTTCCAGATGAACACGGAATTGTCGTCGTTGGTGCGGACGCCGTGTGACGTGCCGTTGAGCAACAGCTCCGCCGTTGTTGCGTTGGAATAAATTTTCACGTCGGTCACGTCGTTGGTGCGTTCGGTGAAACGCCGGTCGGTGATATAAAGCACCGGCTCCTGCGACCAGTTGGCCTTGTAAAAATAAAATGCATCCTTCTTGGTTTTGCGGTCGTAGGTGACGAGGCCCTTGTCGTTGCGTCCGGGGATGCCGCCTTCGTGGCGCGTGCTGACGGCGAAGTCGAACATGCACCAGACGAACGTGCCCCAGATGAAGGGCCGCGCCTTCAAGGCCGGCCAGGCGGCTTCGTGGACGATGGCCTGCCATTCTTCGGGATGCCATTGGCCGGCGGTGGCCGGCTGTTTGGGGTTGTCCTCGTGCTGGGTTACGTTCGCGCCCGCGCCGTATTCGCTGATGCAGATGCCGCCGTGACGGCTATCTTCGCGGCGTTTGTCCAGCGACGCACCAAAGTCTTCCTTCGTTCCCCAGCCTGAATACCAGCCCGGATAAATGTTCCACCCGAGCAGGTCGGTAATCTTATTCATCTGAGGCCGGTCGCTGATGCAGGTTGCCGCAATGGTCGGACGCGTCGGGTCTTCACTGTTGGCGACGTTTTTCAAATCCTGCAACTCGCGGTGCGGGTCGGGCGTGTTGGCACGGATTTCGTTGAAAAGGCTCCAGACGAAAATGGACGGGTGATTCACATTTTGCCGGATCAAGTCGAGCAACTGGTTGCGCGACGTCTCCTCGAATTGTTCCGAAGAATTGATTTCATTCACCTGGGGAATTTCCGCCCAGACCAGAATGCCAGCCTTGTCGCACAGGCTGTAAAAATAATCGCTGTGCTGGTAATGCGCACAGCGGACGGCCGTGCAGCCCATTTCCTTGATGAGCGAAATGTCCTCGTCCAGGTCCGCCTCGGAAACCGACCAGCCCTTGTTGAAACGGTCCTGGTGCTTGTCAACGCCGTGCAGATGATACGGCTGGCCGTTCAGAAAAAATCCCTTTTCCGGATCCACCGAATAATAGCGCAGGCCGATGTTCTGCTCGACCGAATCCATCAGCGCGTCCGCCGAACGCAGTTCAACGACGGCCTTGTAAAGATACGGATCCAGCCGTCCGTTCCACAAATGCGGCTGCGGCACGGTGACGCGCAGGCTATAAGGCGCGGTGTCGCCACGGGCGAGCGTGATGTCTTCCTCCGTGCCGGCGATGCGGTTTCCATCCGCGTCAAAAACGCTTGCCACCAGCGTGCGCGGCTGAATTTTCTTGTCGCCGTTGGAGATTTGCGCCGTCACGTCCAGCACCGCCTCATTTTGATCAACGCTGGTTTGCAGCCACGCGACGCCCGGCGAACCGTGGTCCAGCGGAGTGAAATTTTCCATGCCCGTCACAATCAAATGAACCGGCCGATACAATCCGCCATACACCGAAAAATCTCCGGTCAGCGGCGCGATGTCGGGAAATTTTGTGTTGTCCACGCGCACGGCGAGCAGATTCGTTCCGCTGGGAGACAAATTGGTCGTAAGCTCAAAGCAAAACGCGCCGAAGCCGCCGCGATGTTCGCCCAGCAATTTGCCGTTCAAATAAACGTCGGCCACCAGGCTCGCCGCCTCGAACCGCAGAAAATACCGTTTGCCGGTTTCCGGGGTGACGTCCAGTTCGCGCCGATACCAGCTTGGCCCGCAGTAAAAATCTTTTCCAAGCTGCGCCTGTTCCCAGCCCCAGTTGTGCGGGATGGAAACTGTTTGCCAACTGGAATCATTCCAATTCACATCCGCCGGACTCATGGCCTGCCCGGACAAGGTGGCGGGGTCGCCTTGCTGGAAGCGCCAGCCGGAATCGAGTCGTGTGTCGTCGCGCGCAGCAACGCGCAGCGGCAGGATTGCAAAGAGGCAAACCGCAAACAGCGCGAGCGATCGGAAAAAATATTTCCTTTTGGAATTCATGGATTTGATTTTAATTTCAGCGCGGAATCATTTGCCGACCAGATTGTCGCCGACATAAATCTGATAATCCTTGATGCGTCCGCCGACGGTATTGTCGCCTTGACGCGGCACATAGCGGAAACCGGAAATGGTCTGCGGCTTGCCGAGGTCGAGGACGAGGTAGTGCGGATAATTGGGCTGCGCGCTGCCCCATTGCGTGTGCCAGAAATTGGCGGTCTGGCCGTCAATCGCATTTTCTGCCGAGCCGTCCTCCTTGTCGCGCTCCTCGCTGTCAACATAGGCGATTGTCCAGCCTTCGTGGCTCAGCGACTTGCCGTCGGCGCCGAGCAGATCCAGTTCGGCAATTGAGGCGTAAGGCTGGCCGTCCAGCGACGAGAGCGGCTCGATGCAAAAATAACGGCCGGTGGCGGGCGCGGCGAATTTCACTTCCTGCATCGCGGAACCGGGCGCGAACGACGCGGTGAGAACCGGCGTTGCCGAATCCAGTTTCAACGTCGCCGCAGGACGCCGCGATCTGGCAAAATCTTTTTCGGGATGCAGTTCGTTGAGGATTGGTTTGGCGAGCCCGGCGATTTCCGGTTTTTCCGGGCCGAGCAAATCGAGAATCACAATTTCATTTTTGCCGGACTTCAACCACGGGCCGGGGACATACATCGTCTGCGACGGGCCGATGTTCCAATAGCGTCCGAGACAATGGCCGTTTACCCAGACAACGCCTTTGCCCCACGGACGCATATCCAAAAATGTGTCGCCGGGGTTTTCAACGTCCACCGTCGCGCGCCAGAATGCCGGAGCCTCTTCTTTAAAGAATTTGTTCATTGAGTTTGTATATCCATTTGGGTCTCCTTGGTATATTGGGGTTGGCGCTGGATGAAATTTTAAGCCCGCCAGCATTTTATCATCGAGTGGCAGATTGAAAATTTTCCAACCATTTAATTCATGGCCGCCCAGTTTCACCGGCGCGTGAATTCCTTTCTGGTCGAAAACTTCCTGTCCGAAATTCACATGGCCGACGGCTTCGACCAAAATGTCCAGCGTCGCAGATTTTTCGAGTGCGGGCAGTTGCATTTTGTAACTGTTGTTGCGTCGGTCAAAAATCTCGACGCGTTTGCCGTCGAGAAAAACAAATCCGTAATCATGAATGCTTGTTGCTTCGAGTGTTTGCCCCAGACCGGCGGGAATCGTCGTGCGATACAAAATGTCGCCGTGGCCTTGATCGTATTTTTCCATTGTTTCCGGCGTCGCGTCGGCAATTGCCGACGGTAGGTTTTCAAAAATCGGCGCGACTTCCGTCGCTTCAACAGGCGCGATGGTGATGACTGCGTTGGTCGGCGGAACGTCGGGAATTTTTTCGCCGGGCAAAAGATATTTGGCGAACAGTGCGCGCGTCTGGAAAAATTTTTCAGTCGGCCAGCCCGCCTCGCTGATGGGCGCGTCGTAATCGTAGCTGGACGTGTCGGGCTTGAACGGCCGGTCCGCGCCGGACCAAAGTCCGAACGTTGAGCCGCCGTGAACCATGTAGATGCTGAACGACTCGTCGTTCTTCAGCATGTATTCGAGGTCGGCGAGATATTGCGGCGTCTTGCCGAGATGATGCGGTGCGCCCCAGGTGTCGAACCAGCCAGGATAAAATTCGCCGCACATCAGCGGGCCTTGCGGGAGGATTTCGCGAAGCGCCTTGAACCCGGCGGCGGGGCCAGCTCCGAAATTCACGACCGGAAACAGATCAGGAACGTAAGCCTTTTTCAAATCATAGGTAGGATTGCAGTCGAAGAGCGTCACATCAAATCCGGCATCGATCATCACCTGCCGCAGTTCGCCCATGTATTGCGTGTCTCGGCCGAAAGAGCCGTATTCATTCTCGACCTGCACCATGAGGATCGGCCCTCCGTGCGTAATCTGGAGCGGGGCAAATTGTTTTGCGACTTCGTGCAAATAGTTGGTCGCGGCTTGCATGAAATGTGGGTCGCGCGTGCGGAGCTTGATGTCGTCGTATTTCAACAGCCACCACGGCAGGCCACCGCCGTCCCATTCGGCGCAGGCATACGGTCCGGGCCGCAGAATCACCCACAATCCTTCTTCCTGCGCGATGCGGCAAAATTCCATGACGTCCGCCTGGCCGCTCCAGTCAAATTTTCCCGGCTGGAACTCGATCTGGTTCCAGAAAAGATAGGCGCAGACGGTGTTCAATCCCATCGCCTTGGCCATCTGCAAACGGTTGCGCCAGTATTCGCGTGGCACCCGCGCGGCGTGGACTTCGCCGCAGCGGATTTGAAACCGCGCGCCGTCCAGCAGGAAATCATTCGTGCCGATGACGAAGGTATGAATTGTGTTTGTGCCGGTATCGGCCAACACCGGCCGCGCAGCCAGAACCAAAAACAGCGGGGCGCAGAAAATGAGCCGTCTCATGCAGCCGGAAAATCTTGCGGGAAAGTGCATGGCAGGCATTATTTCCAATAATCGCAAAACTGCAAGTCTCGCGTTACATGGTTGAAGGCCAGTTACGATTTCATCCGCGAAAATTTTTTGAATGACCGGAAACGTGATGGCGGAAGATTGCGGAAGAAAACTCCATCGCCCGAAATTCCCATTTTAACGCCGTATCTGGTAACTAACAGCCGGCTGTTTGCGTCCAAACAGTCATTCTTGCATGGCAAAAAAAAGATTTTACATCATTTGCGCCGCCGTGGCCTGCCTTTATGTCAGGATTTTGTCTGGCGCGGATATGTTCACTTATTTCGGAACGCAACGCACAGGGACAAACGCCGGTTTCTCGCTCGCGCATTTTGACACGGACACCGGCGTGCTCACGAAGCCGGAATTTCTGCTCGCCGCCGCCGCGCCCGCATTTTTCACGATTACTCCCGATGGCCGGCATCTTTACACCTGCAACGCCGTCGCTTCCGGCGGCGTTTCCGCCTACGAAATCGAACCGCACACCGGCGCGCTGAAATTTCTCAACCGCGTTTCGTCCGGCGGCGCCGGGCCATGCTATGTCAGCCTCGACCAGACGGCTCGTTTCGCGCTCGTGGCGAATTATGCCGGCGGCAGCATCGCCGTCTTCGCCATCCAGCCCGACGGCAGCCT
>CAYPTV010000088.1:0-9124 GCA_964413505.1 uncultured Bifidobacteriaceae bacterium
GCTTTGAATTGTTCAACACGGAATACGATCCGTATCACGGCCAATACGGCGCGGACTGTTTTCATTGCCATGGCGGGCCGCTGTTCCAGAGCCAGAATTTTGCGAACAACGGTCTGGACTCCGCGTTCTACGATTTGGGCCGTTACAAAATCACGAAGCGCGCGGGTGACGAGGGGAAATTTTCCGTGCCGTCGCTGCGCAACGTCGCCGTCACCGCGCCGTATATGCACGACGGGCGGTTTCGGACGCTGGACGAAGCCGTGGAGCACTATTGCACCGGCATGAAGCGCAGCGCGACGCTCGACCCGAACCTGGCCAAGCATCCCGACGGCGGCCTGCCGTTGAGCGCGGATGACAAGCGGGCGCTAGTCGCGTTTTTGAAAACGCTCACGGATGAAAAGTTCCTGCGGCCCGCCGTGCCCCTGGCTTTGGCCGCAAAATAACATCAAAAATCTTTCCGGCTTCACGTTCGCTTAAGGTTTGTTGGCGTAGGTTGGCGGCGTAAAGATTCACACCGGCAAAACGAAAGAGAACACAAAATGAAAACAAAAACTAAAATCATGCTGACGGTGCTGGCGCTCGGGGCGTCGGCGTTCGCCGCCAGCGCACAGGATAATTACGACGGACCTCCAGGCGGTGGCGGTTCCGGCGGTGCGGGTGAAAATGGACGGCATCGTCCACCGCCGCTGCCCATTGTCACGGCGCTCGACGTGAATCACGACGGCGTGATTGACGCGGACGAAATCGCCAACGCGCCCGCCGAACTGAAGACGTTGGACAAAAATGGCGACGGTCAATTGACAGCCGATGAATATCTGCCGCCTCTGCCGCCGGATGCGCCTGCCGACGCGCCGCGTCCGCCGTTGCCGCCGATCATCAAGGCGCTGGACGCAAACGGCGACGGGGTGATTGATGCGGATGAAATTGCGAACGCACCGGCTGCGCTGAAGTCGCTCGACAAGAACGGCGACGGCCAGTTGACGCGTGACGAATATTGCCCGCATCCGCCGCGGCCCGGCAATCAAGGGGGCGGCAATGCCGGCGGTTCGCCCGATGATATGCCGCCCGGGCCGCCTCCGGGCGACAAGTAAGATTCTGTTCTGGTGAACAGACGGCGGATTGAATTGCGAAGCCGGGTGTGAAGCAATCAATCCGCCGCTTGCTTTGGCGGCGTTTTAGCGGACAATATGGTGCAGTTGTCTTTTAGTCAGCGAGGTTTGCACATGAGCATTTCAAAATTTGAAGCCACGATCACGACGAACATTTCCGTCGTCCGCCGCGAGCGCGAGACGCGAGGGCATTTGCTCGAGCAGATCGAAGGTGAAGGTGCGCCGAAAAAATTTGATCTGGCGCTCGCGCAACTCGTCATCGGCCGCGCGGAAAACGCCGGCGTCCGGCTGGAGTCGCGCCGCGCGTCGCGCGAACACGCGCTGCTGGATTTGCCCGGGACGGATTACGTCATCCGCGACAACGACAGTCACAACGGAATTTTTCTAAACGGCGTGAAGATCCATTCCGCAACATTGCGCGACGGAGACATCATCCAGATCGCTGATTGCACTTTTGTTTTTCGCGAAACCTGACATGCCTGCCTTCGCGAAATTCTGGGGGACGCGCGGCTCAATTCCGACGCCGGCAAGCTGGACGCGCGTCTATGGCGGCAACACGTCGTGCGTGGAGGTGCGCTTTGACGACACGCTTTTCATCTGCGACGCCGGTTCGGGCATCCGCGAACTCGGCAAGGATATCGTCGCGCGCAAACCGCAGCCGAACGAACTCCATCTTCTCGTCACGCACACGCACTGGGACCACATCCAGGGATTTCCGTTCTTCATTCCGGCCTACTTGAAGCAGATGCAAATCCGCATTTACGGGGCGTCCGAAAATGAAAACCATCCACACAGGCTTTTGTCCGGCCAGATGAATTCGGAATATTTTCCCGTTTCATTTTCAGAACTCGGCGCGAAAATCATTCCCGACCACTTTGTGAATTACAAAAATGAAATTGGCGGTGTGGCCGTGACAAGTTTTCCGCTGAACCACCCTGGCGGCTGCAACGGATTCATTTTTGAAAAGGACGGGCGCAAGATTGTTTATGCGACGGACAACGAGATTGAAGCCCAGCCGGGCGAAACATTTCCAGACCTGGAAAACAACAGCCTGTTGCGAAAAATCCCGGAGGCTTTGGTCAATGCCGCGATGGACGCGGATTTATTGATCGCCGACGCGCAATACGACGAAGCGGAATACGCGAAGAAAAAAGGCTGGGGACATTCGAGTTGTTTTTCCGTGACGGACTGGGCGATCCGGTCGAATGTGAAAAACCTGGCGATCTTTCACCACGACCCGGAAATCACGGACAAGAATGTGGACTTGAAAATCCAGACCTGCGCCCAACGTGCCGCGAGGCTCGGCGGAAGACTGGCCGTGTTTGCCGCGCGCGAAGGCGTGGAATTGAAATTTTAATCCATGGACGACGAGACACTGACAAACCCATTTCCGCCGGACAAGTTGTTCGTCGCGCCGCCCGGCCACAATGACATCTCCGGCATGACGCTGGGCAATTACAAGCTCATCCGCAAGATCGCACAGGGCGGCATGGGCGTGATTTACGAGGCGACCCAGATCAACCTCGACAGGAAGGTCGCGCTGAAAGTCCTGACGCCGGAACTGGCGACGCGGCCGGAATTTCTCCAGCGCTTCGAGCGCGAGGCCAAGTCCGCCGCCGCGCTGAACCATCCGGGCATTGTCGCGGTGCATGATTTCGGCGAGGCCAACGGACGCCGCTACATCATCATGGAATTCGTGGATGGCGAAAACCTTTCGGAATACATCGCCAAGCGCGGAAAAATCCCTGTTGAAAACGCGCTGGCCATCGTCGAGCAGGCGGCGCAGGCGCTCAAGGCCGCGGCGGAAAAATCAATCATCCATCGCGACATCAAACCCTCCAACCTGATGCTCACGCGCGATGGCCGCGTGAAAATCGCCGACATGGGGCTGGCGAAAATCCTCACGGAAAATTCCGAGATCACGATGAGCAGCGTGAGCATCGGCTCGCCGCATTTCATCGCGCCCGAGCAGGCGGGCGATTCCAAGAACGCCGACCACCGCGTGGACATTTATTCGCTCGGCGTGACGTTGCTGTATCTGGTGACGGGCAAGCACGCGTTCGACGGCGATTCGCCGATCTCCGTCGTTCTCGCGCACGCGATGAAGCCGCTGCCGACCGGCGCGGACCTCGGCACGGAGCTACCCCCGGAAGTCGAGGCGCTCATCCGGCGCATGACGGAGAAGGACCCGGCGAACCGTTATCAGGATTACGACTCGCTGCTCGCGGACTTGCAACTGGTTCAACGGGGTCATCTGCCGGTGGACGAGCCGCTGCCGGAACTGCCGCAAAAAAAATCGAGCAAGGAACTGGTCGCGGGGATTTTCGTCATCGCAATCATCGTGCTGGTGGTCGCCGCGTGCGTGGTTTTTGTCGCTTCAAAAAAATCGCAGCAAACTAAACCCGTTGCGGCCAGTCCGGCTCCGGCTGCGCAGCCGGTCGTCTCCAACGCACCTGCGGCGACGCCGATAGTTGACAGTAGGCCTTCTCCACCGCCCTTGGAGCCGGGCAATGTTGCAAATCAGCAGCCGCAGCAGCAGCCGGCGGGCGACGATCAAAACCGGCCGCTGAAGTGGCTGGTGGGAGCACTGGACCGAAATCACGACGGTTTCATTGACGCGGATGAGATCGCCAATGCCACCGCGAGCTTGAAATCCATGGACGCAAACAATGACGGCGTGCTGGAACAGAATGAATACCTGACGGCGGACGATCTGGCCGGCAACGGCTACCGGCAGTTTCGCATTTTAGCGGCGCTTCACCCGGATGCCAACGGTGTGATCGGTTCGAACGACATCGCCAACGCTTCGGAAGAGTTGAAGGCGCTTGATTCAAATGGTGACGGGAAACTGGATCCGAGCGAATTTGGCCCGCAAGGAGGGCCGCCGCAGGGCGGACCACGACAGGGAGGATTGCAAGGCGGGCCGCGCCAGGGAGGGCCGCCTCCGGGCGGCCCACGTCAAGGCGGACCGCCGCCCGGACAGCCTCCGATGCAGCCGCCGCCGCAGTAAAATCACTTCGCCAGCAACCGGCGCACGGTCAGCAGTCCGGCAAGGATGGCAATGCTCCCGCATATTAGATATGGCAGCGCGCGGGTGGAATCGTTCAATCCGTAAAGCGTGGCGGCAAAAATCGGGCCGACGATGCGCGCCAGCGCACCCGCACTTTGGGCCACGCCGATGGTTGCCCCCTGCTCGGTAGCGGGCGTGAGGTTCGAGAGAAGTCCAAAGAGCGGCGCACGCGACAGGCTGGAGCCGAGGGAGAGCAGCACGAGCACCGCGAGCATCGCAATCCACGGCTTGTCCGCCAGATGCAGCACCGCAGACCAGTGCAACGGGCCGTCGCCATGGATCAATGGCAGCAGCACGAGGCTCGTTCCGGTCATCACGAGGCTGATGCAAATCAGTTTTGGCTCGCCAAACACCTTCACCAGACGTCCGATCATGCCGCCCTGCACAAAGGCGGAAATCAAACCGCAAAAAACAAACAGCCAGATGACCGTGGTGACCGGATTGGCGACATCCACGGCGAGGCCGAGATTAAAATTGTCGTTGATGAGCAGTGGGAGCGTGCTTTCAAAGCAACTGAACGCGAACGTGGCGAGAAAGAAAATCAGGATGAGCAATCCGATCTTCGGCTGCGAGAGCGTGTGGCCCCATTGCGCGAAACGGGGACGGTTTGTGACCGGCGTGGTGCCGGGCTTCCAGCTTTCGGCGAGAATAAAATAGGCCAGGAGAAAATTCGCCGCGCACAGCGCCGCCGCAGTCCAGCCGGGCGCGGTGGGCCCGCCGAATTTCAGCGCCACGCCGCTGATGGCCGGGCCGAAGATGAATCCGAGGCCGAACGCCATGCCGATGAGTCCCATCTTTTTCGAGCGGTTTTCCGGCGGCGTGATGTCCGCGACGTAGGCCTGCGCGACGGTGATGTTGCCGCCGCAGGCACCCGCGAAGAGACGCGACACCAGCAGCGTCCCGAGCGCGAGCGAGTGATCTGCGAAACCCGAACCGACGGCGAATATCACATACGAACACGCCGCACCCGCCGTGCTGATGAGCAAAATCGGGCGGCGACCGTATCGGTCGGAGAGTTTGCCCCAGATGGGCGAGAAGACGAACTGCATGGCCGAGAACGACGCGATGATGGCGCCGATCATCCAGCCGCTCGCGCCGTAGTGCCGGCTATACATCGGCACGAGCGGCACGACGATGCCGAAGCCGATGAGGTCAATGAAGACCGTGAGGAAAACCACGAGCATGGACGGTTTGCGATTCATAGTTGCAACAGGCGCGGAGTTTAGCGGCACGAAACGGAATTGACAGGACGTTTTTTGATTCCTAATCGTCTTCCTGCTCGTGCTCCTCCTCATCCTCACCTTGTCTGAAATTCGAGCAAGAGGATGAGGATGACGATGAGGAGGATTCGGGATCGAATTGCGGGGAAAGCGAGGATGAGGATGAGCAGGAGGATGAGGAGGATGCCCATGCGGGAGCGGCCATATATGTATGCGGGAACCGCGCCGACGATTCGGGAACGCCGACGGAGCGTTCGGGAACCGTGACGGACCATTCGGGAACGGCGTCGGACGAACGGGAAAGCCCGCCGGTTTGACCGGGAACGTCGTCGGACGACCCGGGAACAGTGTCGGACCGACCGGGAAAAGGGGAAGACGATGCGGGAACGGGGGCGGAGCATCCGGGAAAGGGGGCGGCCAAACGGGAAAGGGGGAAGATTGACCGGGAACGGGGGGAATCTGGCCGGGACAGGGGGAAAATCAATCGGGAGCGGGGGCGGACGACCGGGAAATGGGGAAATCCGACCGGGAGCGGGGGAAGACAGATCGGGAACGGGGGGAATTTCATCGGGAAAGGGGGAAGAAGAGCGGGAGCGGGGGGAATTTGACCGGGAAAAGGGGCGGAAGATGCGGGAAGCGCGTCGGATGACCGGGAAAGGGGGCAATTTGGACGGGAACCGCGTCGGATGGCCATTTATTATGGAAAAACGGTCAAAAACCGGGTTTTACCTCTCTGGGAATCTTCCTGGTTTCAAAGGCACGCCTCAATTTCCTCCGGGGTCAGCGGCAGATACTCCAGCAAATAATCCACGTGTTCCATGCTGTTTTTCCGCTCCGCCACGATGCACTCGATGCTTGCGAAAGGGATTGCCTCCTCCACCAGCCGTTGCTTGAGCCAAACATGGACCGGGCCGGGAACCGACCAGTCTGCGGGATTGCCATGCTCGGCCGGGGTGCGGAGAAGATTCTTGAAATGCGTCTTGCCCTCGTGGTGATAACGGACGCGGATTCTCCATCCCGGCGGCGGTTCCTGCATGGCGACGGTTGGCGGCGCCGGAGGCGGCACTGGAGGCTCAATTTTTTCCGGCGACGGACTGGCCGGTTTGGCCTCGGCGGCCTTTTTGACCTCCATGGCCCGGCTGCGGGCCTGCCGTTTCTGGGCGGCGGTCACCTCGGTTCGCCCCTCCAGGTAGCTCAACGGCATCACCGTCAATATCCCGCCGTCGCCGCCATCCTGCACCACCATGAACCAGTCGTCATCCTTGTGCGAGTAAACCAGCCGGTGCGCATAACGTCCGCCTTTTTGCAGATGGATGGGAATGTTGGCGCCCGCATCCAGAAGCCGCCGCAATTCCGTTTCCGAAAGTCCGCACCGTTCGCTGATGCGCTTTTTGGCATGGGTGGTGAGGGATGCCGCTTTCATCTCAATGGCTCAATCTTTCCAGAGGGCGATGGATTGGCGGATGATTTCGTCCAGTTCGGCCTTGGATTCGCCGCCGCCGAAAGTGAACGTGCCGGTGAGATGTTTCCAATCGTCCAATGAAAGATTGTAAAGTTCGCGGGCGATGAAGGTTTCCAGCGTGGCGCGTTCCTTCACGTCGCGCGGATTTTTCAACAGCTTCCCGGCAAACTCGGCCAGCTTCTTTTTCTGAAGCACGGAAAGTTTTGGCAGCGGCAGTTCGTTTAGTTGGTGAATGTTGACATGCGCCGAAACTTTGTTGCGGATGTAATAATTCAGCACGAATGAATCCAGCAGACATAGGAGCGCACGCATTTCTTCGCCGTCCAATTCCTGTTGCTGAAGATTGGCTTTGGCATCCACCGTGTAGCGGAATGGCCGGAGAAAATTGATCGTGTTGCCGATGCAGACGCGCGGCGGCATCACCGTGGCAATGAGCGTTCGTTCGTTTGTCGAGCTTCCTACATCACGCGCGCCAAGCCGCTCAAATTCGTAGTGGAGCTTGAACTTGCCCGTCTCGAACTGCGCTTTCAACAACGCTTCCAATTCATCGCGCTTCTCCGGCACTTTCTTGCCTCCGACTTTGGCAACTTTGTTTTCACGAATGAACTGGCACAGCCGGAAAATTTCCTTGCGAAGCAATCCTTCACGAACCGCCGCTTCTTCAACCACCAATGTTGCCGGCATGAAATGCGCGTCAAACTGGTGAATCATCTTGCCTTCGTAAAGCGTAAGCTGTCCCTTGCCAACCTTCTTGTCGCCCAGCTTAATGAACAAATGATTGTCATCCGTCATGTGCAGTTCACGCTGGAACGGGTAATCACATTCTGCGAGCAGGCGATGCTCGCCACGAATCTTGGTTGCCAGCGTGTAATCGGCTGCCGAGCGAAACTCCATGAACGACTCGTTTTCAGGCGAGAATCGGCGGATCATTTCAACGGCGTAACGAATCGGCGTGGAACAATAATCTTTTGGATCATGCAGATAAAACCGGGCATCAAAAGCATGATCTGGTAACGGTGGCATGCCTTTAAGCACTTTGAAGAACCCGAATTTGAACTGCGCATGAACGTCCGGGAAAATCTGCTTTCGCTTCTCTTTGCCATTCTCGATAACGCGATAACCTTTGTTCTCGAAAGAAGTCAATTCGGTCAACGTGTTTTCAGTAGAAAGCCAACGGCGCAAATCGGAGCAGCCTTCGTCCGTCTGAAATCCGCTGGGCACGAGCAGTGAAAATTGTCCACCTTGGCGAACGAGCGAGAGATCACGTTCGATAAATAACTTCCAAAGATTCCAGTCGCCCGTGCCTTGATGCTGGTAACACTTGCCCAAGTAATCCTTGTGGCGCTCATAGTATTCCTCGTGCTCGTGCCAGCGGGCGGCGAATTCCGCATTTGATTTTAATTCCTGCTCAAACCATTTGTTGAATGTCGGGCCGTCCATGCCCATTTTGCTGAACTGCGGCTTGCCGCGATAGAAATTGGCGGCGAATTCCTTGCGGAAGGGCTTGAACCCTTCCCAAGGCGGATTGCCAATGATGCCATCGAAGCCGCTCGTCATTTCCGTAGGAGCCGACGTGAGGAGGCTCTGACTTTTCTTCGCGGACGTTTTGGGCGGGGAAGAAGTTTGAGCCTCGTCACCTCGGCTCCTACAAGATTTGGCGCTCCCATCCGCCGCAAACCAGCACGGCCAGAAGTGGAGCGCAAAACCGCCGGGTTCGCACGGCAGATTTTCGCCTTGGAAATGCTCGATAAAATTGGCGCGAACTTGTTTCCTCAACGCCAGCGCTTCGTCCAGTGATTCATGACGCATCGGATTCTGAATGTAAGCGGCGCGGAGTTCGGAGAGTTTCTTCAACTCGGCCTGATGATAATCCGCCAGCCAGGCCGCCTGCTTTTGCAATTCCACGTCCACGAGGGAGTCGGCGCAGTGGAAATTGAGTTCGAGGTTGGGCAGGATTTTTACGACATCCGTTTTGAGGTCGCGATAGTTGTAGTCGGCGGGCGAGAGTTTGACGGCTTCCTTCCAGATGTTGGTCTTGGCGACTTCGATGGCGCCGGGATCCTTGTCCACGCCAAAGATGTGGCGCAGCAAAATCTGGGCGATGAGGATGCGGCGGTTGTCTAAATTCTGGGTGCGGCGGAAGGCGAGCGCGGCCTCGACGTTGGGCGGCATTTCGGCGAGGAACATTTCACCGTTGTCGGGCTTGATGATTTTCAGCACCCACGCGCAGGCTTTGTCTATGCGCTGATATTGATTCCAAAAA
>CAYPTV010000089.1:0-2126 GCA_964413505.1 uncultured Bifidobacteriaceae bacterium
TGAACCCGGCGCGTTCGCGTTGTGCGAAGGAATTCAGCTTGATGACCGCGCCGTCAGTTTCGTAGGGAAATTTTTTGCGGATCTTGTCCAGCTCGTGGATGGCGGCAATCAATTCTTCCGCGGAATGGCAGTGCCAGATTTTTCCCGGCGTCTTGAAGCCGAGTTTTTTCAGCCACGCAAGAAGTTCGGATTGGGATTGCGGAACGCCGGTTTCCAAACCGGCACTTGCCGAACGGGAGTTCGGCGTTCCGATTTCGGCGATGCCGTAGATCACCATGTCCAGCGGGCGTGTGGCGACGATTTTGGGATCGAGTTGCTTGAGTGAACCGGCGGCGGTGTTGCGCGGATTGCCGTAAAGTTCCTCGCCCGCCGCCTTACGCTCGGCGTTGAGTTTTTCAAAGCCGGCGACCGGCATAAACACTTCGCCGCGAACTTCCAACATTTGCTCCGTAGCAGCCGACGTGAGGAGGCTCTTAATTTTTCCTGCGTCTTCAGTTTGAGCCTCCTCACGTCGGCTGCTACGAAGTTTCAATGGCACGCTGCGGATGGTTTTCAGGTTCGCGGTCACGTCGTCGCCTTCGGTTCCATTGCCCCGCGTCGCGCCGGTGACGAGCACGCCGTTTTCGTAGCGCAAACTTATTGCGACGCCGTCCACTTTCGGCTCGACGATCCAATCCATTTTTTCGCCGGGCAAAAGTTTTTCGAGACGTTTGACGAAGTCGCGGACATCTTCCTCGGAATAGGTGTTGTCGAGGCTCAACATCGGCACGGAATGCCGGACGGACTTGAATTCGCTCAACGGAGCGCCGCCGACGCGCTGGCTTGGAGAATCGGGCGCGGTAAGTTCGGTGAATTCTTTTTCGAGATTGAGCAGTTCGTGATAAAGCCGGTCGTAATCGCGGTCGGAAATTTTCGGTTGCGCCTCGACGTAATAGGCGTGGTCGTGCCGCCGGATTTCGTCGGCAAGCTGCGAATGGCGCTTTTTTGCTTCGGGCTTTGTCACGCGAGAATTGTGCAGCGGCGCGCGCGGAAAGAAAAACATTTTTGACCGGACAGCCCTGAGCCTATACGCTGGCAGCGTGCGACAGGGTCTAGCCAAAACACTTGAATTTGCGGATGCGCAGTTGCTGCGCCGCGCGCCATTGCCGCGTTCCTACTCGGATTTTCTTGGGCGAAAGCTTTTTCTCTTCCTGCTGACGGTGCAGGGACTGGGCGCGTTCTCGCTGATCACGTCGGGCGTCATCCTGAGAAAATTCCGCGTGGCGCGGAACGTGATGAGGCCGCTGATCCGCCACGAAATCGCCCGCGCCGGGTTCGGCTTGCTGCCGATGTTCATGTTCGTGGCGGTCGCGCTGGGTTTTCTGGTGATCGGGGAAACGGTTTCGACGCTGGCGCGTTTCGGCGCGATCAATTACATCGGCACGGTGATGGTGGTGGTGGTGGTGCGCGAACTGGGACCGCTGCTGGCGGCGTTCCTGGTGCTGGCGCGCGTCGGCACGGCCAATGTCATCGAACTCGGCACCGCGCGCGCGACGGGCGAGGTGGAGGCGCTGGAAACTTTGGGAATTGACCCGGTGCATTATTTGATCGTGCCGCGCGTGATCGGGATGGCGGCGGGAGTTTTTTCGCTGACGGTTTATCTCATCATCGGCGCGCTGGTGAGCGGCTATTTGTGCGCGTTTTTGCAGGACGTGCCGATTACGCCGGGCGACTATTTCAAGCAACTGGTCGAGTCGCTCGGCTGGCTGGATTTTGCGCTGCTGGCGTTGAAGACGATTGCTTTCGGGTTTTTCATCGCCATCGTGACGTGTTATCACGGGCTGGCGCAACCGTTGCGGCTCTCGGATGTGTCGCGCGTGGCGGTGCGCGCGGTGACGCAGGGAATCGTCGTGTGCGTGGTGATTGATGCGCTGTTCATTTTTCTTTATCTCGTCGCATGAGCGAAAACCCAAAAACTGCGGTCATCGAAATGTCCGGCGCGGAGGTCTGCTCCATGCGCGAGACCAGCCTGGCGATGATCGAGGACGTGAACTGGACGGTCGCGGCGGGGGAATTTTGGGTTGTGGCCGGGCAGCAGCAATCCGGCAAAAGCGATCTGATGATGATGACCGCCGGGCTGATGCCTC